>DOMT01000058.1:533-4016 GCA_003509825.1 Coriobacteriia bacterium | reverse complement strand
TGAAAGGAATACGGACTGGTACGGGGCTTGAAGGCACCGCCGCGAATCCAGCTCAGTCCCAGCTCCTCAAGTGCCGCACCGACCTCTTCGAGTTGTTCGGCGCTTTCGATGGAGCAGGGACCCGCAAGCATCGTTATGGTGTCGGGTTTGTGGTTGGGAACATAACTCATCCGTGCATCTCCTTACTCACCTTGAGTATGGTCGCATAAATCGCACAGATGTCATCACTGTAAAGCGGCCCCTCATTCAGGTCGGCAACCTTCTCGAAAATCTCTTCCTCGCGCTTGGGATCGAAAAGCCCCATCCTGGCCTCGGGTTTGAGATTGCGTATCTCCAGTGATTTCGAAGCGCGCTCGTTCAACAGCTTTACCAGCTGCACGTCGAGTGAATCGATCTCACCGCGTATCTGCTCGATCGACGATAAAGCAGTGTCCTCAGACATAAGCCCTCCTTAATGTTCGTTTCGGGGTAACCATGATAGCACTAACAACGGCGGCCTCGAAGGTCGAATAATGGCGATTACCAAACGGATTACGACCCGAGGGCGGCTCTGAGGCTACGAACGTTGCTTTAGGCGGGAAATAGCGCGAACTACCGCGGTAAACCCTACTTATGATACGGTTCGCCGTTTATTATGCGAAAGCTGCGGTAGAGTTGTTCGAGCAGTACCACGCGGGCCATGTTATGCGGTAGGGTTATGGCACCGAGCGAGAGGGTGGTGTCCGCCTGCTTTTTGAGTGCCTGTTCCAAACCCCAGGAGCCACCGATTATAAAGCTCAGATGTGAGTGTCCACGGGTCTGCAGGTTGCTGAGCTCGCGCGCCAACCCTTCGCTGGTCGGTTGTTTTCCGGCTTGGTCGAGCGCTATCAGGTAAGTGTTGGGAGTCAGCTTGCGGCGGATCGCCGTTGCTTCCTCGGACAAGACCGAATCGATGTCGTAAGCGCTCTTCGCGCTGCCGTCGGGTACCTCCACCACCTGTATCTGTGCGTAACGGCCCAAGCGCTTAAGGTATTCATCGCAGGCTTTAACCCAGTATTCCTCCTTGAGCTTACCCACTGCGAGGATATCCAAACGCACGCCTGCCATAGCCCGGTCAGTTCTCGTCGCTGTAAAGCTTGGTGCGGGTTACGGATTTGATGGAGAACGGACTGCTCTCCCCCAATGCCGTGCCTATCAAAACCTCGGGCTTTACCGAACCCTGTTCCGCGGATTTCATCTTGAGGTTTACGGATACCTCGTTTGTGCCTGCAACGGCTGTTACCACGGGCTTTGCTTCCACGGCGACGTTCAGGTCATATATCTTCGTCTTCTTTTTTCTGGCAACGCTCAACTCGCCGGCGGCGATCAGCGTAGTGAGCGATTCCTCGACCTGCCCGGCACCCCCCGGTATTTCTTCATCGGATTCCAACACCACTTCATATTCCTCATGGACGTGGGTGGCGGCCAAACCTCTGAGCGAGGTCGGTACGTACTGCACGCCGATCGGACTCAATCCGTCGACGCTCGCCGCCTTAAGGCGCGCCAACACTTCTTCGGGTCGGATGTATTCGTTGAGCCACACGTCGAAATATTCGTCGAGCCCCGCACTTCCCACCGGCAAAGCAGGGCCGGGAGCGTGCTTCATATGGGCGTTAAAGCCCTGGCTGACGGCGTAGGGCAGTTGCGCCCTACGAATCACGCGTTCCATCGCCCGCACCAGTTCCAGGTGCGCTAACAGGCGTAGACGGTCGTGTTTTTGAAAGTTAATGCGTAATCTGAACAGCATATCAGGCACGGCTTTCACCACTCAATGCGATACCCACGTCCAGATCGGTACAAACACCGCAGGCCAGGCACTTATCGAACGAACAGTCTCCAGTACTCTCACCGGTTTGACTCATCGCGTACTCCTTGGCCAAAAACCTCTTGGTTATACCGCTGCCGATGTGATCCCAGGGCAGCGGGTCGTCGAGCGCATAATCCCGTTCCGCCATCGAGGCGATGTCCAAACCCACCTCGGCTGCAGCCTGCTCCCATAGCGACTCATCGAAGCGCTCGCTCCAGGCATCGAACAGCGCGCCGGCACGCCAGGCCGCCTCGATCAACGGAGCACCTTCCCGTCCCGTGCGCGAAAGCGCGGCTTCGAGACGGGAGGTTGCCGGATCGTGCCAGCTGAGATCCACACCTTTATGCAAACCGGAGCTACGCAACAGATCGATGCGCCGTTGCACCTCATTGCGGTTTATCTGCCCGCTCCACTGAAACGGGGTGTGTGGCTTAGGCACGAACACCGCCACACTCGCCGTCATACGCACGTTACCACGCTGCGCATCGGGCACGGAATCCTTGGCTGCATTATAGGCACGGTTGGCAAGCTTCGCGATGCCGATGACATCCTCGTCGGTCTCCCCCGGGAGCCCGATCATGAAGTAGAGCTTACACCTACGCCACCCTGCCGCATAGGCCTGTTCGACGGCGTCGATGAGGTTTTCCTCAGTGACGTTTTTGTTGATGATATCCCTGAGACGTTGGGTTCCCGCTTCGGGCGCAAAGGTGAGCCCGGTCTTCTTCTCACCGGCCACCAACAGCGCCATGTCGACACCGAAGGCATCGAGGCGTTGCGAGGGCAGGCTGATACCCACGCCGGTACCCGAGAGCATGTGGTTCAAGCGTTTGAGGATCGGTTCGATCTGTGAGTGATCGGTGCTGGAAAGCGATACCAGGCTGACCTCGTCGAAGCCGGTGCAAGCCAACCCGCGGGCGACCGTATCCACGATGGTATCGGCACTGCGCTCGCGCACCGGGCGGTAGATCATGCCCGCCTGACAGAAACGGCAGCCCCGGGTGCAGCCCCGGAAGAGCTCCAGCACCGCGCGGTCGTGCACGATGGAAAGCCCCGGCACGAGCGGCTTTTCCGGAAAGGGCGCGTTTTCAAGCGATGCGATTGCCCGCTTGCGGATTTTCTCTGGCGCGAAGGGTTCGGCTTCCATGCCGAGAAACGCGCCGTCCACGGAATAAACGGGGCGATAGAAGCCCGGCGCGTAGACGCCTGGAATCCTACAGGCTCTACGTAAAAACGCGGCTCTTTCCTCCCCCGATTGCTTCCATTCTATAAACGCGTCCGCGATTTCGCCGATGACGTCTTCGCCGTCGCCCAAGACCGCCAGGTCGAAAAACGGCGCGACAGGCTCCAGGTTGCTCGTGCAGGGCCCGCCCGCGAGTATGAAAGGGCCGGAATCGCGCTTTTCGCTCCAAAGCTCGATATTCGAAAGCGCCAGCATCGCCAAAACGCTGGTATAGCACATCTCCTGCGTGAGCGAAAAGCCAACGATGCCGAATTCGCTCAGCGGCGTTTTCGTTTCGAGGGAGAAAAGCGGGACGTTTTCGCGCTCCATCGCCTCGCGCATATCCCCCCAGGGCATATAGGCGCGCTCGCAATACGCGTCGGCGCGGTTGTTGAGGATATCGTAGAGGATGCGGGAGCCCAGGTGCGACATCCCGACC
>DOMT01000058.1:0-442 GCA_003509825.1 Coriobacteriia bacterium | reverse complement strand
TTTTCATACCCCAATTGTAGCACAAGGCGGTTTGGGGCGATAGCCCCAATAGCAATCGTTGAGCCGCTGCATGACGTATGCTATACTATTAAAAGGTCGAAGCTTCATTTTGTTTTCCATCTTTTTGTAATGGGCCAGAATTCTCTTTTGAGGAGGCCGTCATGTCTAAAACGCTTGCGATTTGCGTCGCGGTTTTGTTCGTCCTGTCTTTTGCGGGGTGTGCGGGGGGACAGAGCACAGAGCCGAGCGCAATCCCCAAAACATTCCTTACTCCCGAACCTTCGCCAAGCGCGCATCTCATCGCGCTTCCCGAACCAACCTTTAGCGCGATTCCCGAGGATATACAATCACCAAGCCCTGAACCGACAATTTCCGCACCTCCTGATAGATTGAACGCACAAACTTCCGAACCGACAAACACACCGCTTATCGCTGTTATGAG
>DOMT01000165.1 GCA_003509825.1 Coriobacteriia bacterium | reverse complement strand
GGGTAAGGCCGAACGATTAATCCAATATATCGCAGCTTGTCGTCAAAGCGGCATCGAAGTCTTGCCGCCGGATGTTAACTCCTCCGGTATCGAGTTTACGGCGATGGCCGAGGGCATCCGCTTTGGACTTGCCGGCATTCGTGGAGTTGGTGAGGGCGCGGCTGAACAGATTATTGCCGAGCGCGAGAAGAGTGGCCCGTATACTTCGTTGCATGATTTTGCCTTTAGAATCAGTAATACCATGTGCAATAAAAAGACTGTTGAGGCCCTGGTCAAAGCGGGTGCTTTTGATTCTACGGGGTATACACGCAAACAGATGATGCGCTTTCTTGAAGTTGATAACCTCATGGATGTTGCTGCCAAACGGCATCGCGATAAGGCTGACGGCCAGGTTTCGATGTTTGATATGTTTGCCGAGAACAATATCGACTCGGGTTTCGAGGAAGATATCCCCGCACCCGACGGTGTGGAGTGGGAACGGCGTGTTAAGCTGCGCTTCGAGCATGACATCCTCAAGATGTACGTCTCCGATCACCCTTTGAGCCCCTATGCCGACCTACTCAGGCATAACAGCCAATACTCGTTGGGCGTGTTCATGGGTGGCGGCGACGATGAGGACGGTGCTGTGGAAGAGGATCAGGCGGCGGAAGACAGGGTGCCGCAGGGCAAGCCGATCAAGCTGGCGGGCATGGTTACGGCTTTAACCCCGATGACCTCCAAAAAAGGCGATATGATGGCCAAGTTTACTTTGGAGGACATGGACGGATCCATCGACGCCATTATCTTTCCCACCTATTACAAGGAGTGCGGCAAGGCGCTCGAAGCCGATGCCGAAGGGCATGATGCGGTGGTCAAGGTGGTATGCAAATACGAGTCCACCGATCGCGGCCAACAGATACTGGTGAGTAAGGTCGAAAAACTCTCGCTGGACGAGCAGGTGGTAAGGCCGCAACCGATGGAGGTGCACGTGACCTCCGAGGTCTTCAACCAGCAGACCGCCGACATGCTCAATCGCACCCTGGCCCGCTACCCGGGTATCGATCCCGTGGTGCTCTACATCGGCAGTGCCGACGGCAAGAAGTTTCGAGCCGAGCTGCCCACGACGGTGGACGGCAGATCCCCGGATTTAAGACGCGAGTTGGATTTGGTGCTGAGCGTGTAGTTGCTATCGGGCGTATCTGCAACCCGGGGGCGGTATTCCGTTCTTGTTGTGTGGAAAATATCTCAACCCGCACAACAAGAACTTGTGGTATCATATGTCCTTGCGTGTTGAGCCCGATGCTTTACGCGCAGCGAAGCGGGAGATGAACTCCCCACCTTGTAGCACACGAGTCGCTGCCTGGTCACAAAAAACATATTCGGCCTTTCGGCCTGTTTTAAAGTGACCCGCTAGCTCAATGTGCTTGCGGGTTTCGTACATCTATGGAGGTGGCACTATAAGCGCACAGGAGTCAAGACTCAATGAGGAGATCAATGTCAGCGAATGCAGGCTGATAGGGGTTGATGGGTCTCAGCTGGGGATCTACAAGATCAAGGATGCCCAGCGCATTGCGGACGAGCAAGGTTTGGACCTTGTGGAGATCGCACCGGATGCGAGTCCTCCGGTCTGTAGAGTGATGGACTACGGTAAGTTCAAGTACGAACAGGCGATGAAGGCCAAGCAGGCGCGTAAGAATCAGACGCGTGTTGAGATCAAGGAGATGAAGTTTCGTCCCAAGATCGACAAGGGGGATTATGAGACCAAAAAGAAGCACATTATGCGCTTCTTAGCAGGTGGAGCAAAGGTCAAGGTGACCATTATGTTTCGCGGGCGTGAGATGGCCCATCCCGAGATCGGTCTTAAGATCTTGGAAAACCTCTCCGAGGATCTCAAGGGTGATGCAATTATCGAAAACCAACCGAAGTTGGAGGGGCGTAACATGTTTATGTTGATCGCCCCGCTCAAGAAGAAGGAAAAGGAGACGACCAATGCCAAAGATGAAGACGCATAGAGGCTCAGCCAAGCGTTTTAGAGTGACCGGCACCGGCAAGATCATGCGTGCCAAGGCCTACAAGAGTCACATCATGGAGAAAAAATCCCCCAAGCGGAAGCGTAACTTCCGCGATCAGACAGAAGTGGCAACCGCAGATTACAAGGTCATAGCCCGTAATCTGGGTCTCAGATAAAGGAGTGATCGGATATGTCCCGTGTTAAACGTTCAGTTGCAGCCAAGAAAAAGCGTCGCGTCGTTTTAGCGCGCGCCAAGGGTTACTACGGTGCGAAATCGCGCTCCTATCGTGCGGCTAAAGAGCAGGTGCAGCATTCACTGCAATACGCACACAGAGACCGCCGCAATAAAAAGCGCGTCATCCGTAGGCTTTGGATCACCCGCATCAACGCCGCCGCCCACCTCAACGGCATGTCGTATTCGGTGTTCATGAACGGCCTCAAGAAGGCCGGTGTGCTCCTGGACCGCAAGGTGCTCGCCGACATCGCCGTCAACGATGCCGCCGCCTTCACCCAGCTGACCGAGGTCGCCA
>DOMT01000173.1 GCA_003509825.1 Coriobacteriia bacterium | reverse complement strand
GACGGCATAGGGAAAGCTGAGGTAAAGTCATGATACAAGTAGATGCAAGCGGCCTTTCGTGCCCCGAACCGCTGATGCTGCTGAAAAAGGCACTCGACGAGCTTGGCAGTGACGGCAAAAATGAGATACTGTTGCTCGTAGATAACAAAACCGCTTTAGAGAACTGCGAGCGGCTGGCAAAGAAAAAGGGTTACACGGTAGGCGTTGAGGATAATGACGGAACATATCGACTGCATATCAGGTGGGTATAAGGTCGGAGATGCCGAAAGCAGCGCCCTTCCCCTTCCGCACACCGCGGGTGGCTCGCACGCCAAATCCACCTGCCGGAGTAGATAGCACTTTCGATATGAGTCGATAATGAGCCGATACATCGCAACATTTTACAGCCACTACGGCGCCCTGCAGTATTGCAGGGCGCTTGAATCCCTGGGTGTCGTCGGCAGGCCGATGCCCGTTCCCCGACGGGTGAGTTCCTCGTGCGGCACCTGCGTGTCGTATGAGCACGACACGGCGATCGATCGGGACGATTGTGAGCTGGAGTGCGTGTATGCCGAGTGTGACGAACCCGCCGGCTCNNGTGGGGGCAGAGGCAAAGCTGGCGGCGCACTGGAGTGCGTGCTGCGAAAGTAGCTTTACGTCTACGCAAACATCATCGCGCTCATCCGGTTGATCTCAGCGCTCACGGCCTCATACACTCCGGGAAACATACTGCTCGGCAGGCCCATGAGGGAGCTGGGGATGTAGTAGTGCTTCCCACAGCTGCGGCAGCTCTTTTCAACCTGTTCGCGAATCACCTCCGGGCTCCAATCCACCTTGTCTACGATCAGGTTGTCGATGTCTCCCATAAAGGAGATCTGCCCACCGTATTGCCTGATCAGCTCGGGCGTATCGTTGGTCGACATGACGCCCTGCCACACATCGATACCCATCTCGATCATATACGGCACCAAAGTGGCGGCGTAGGAATCGCTGTGATGGACGATATATTTGATGCCGTTGTCCTTGTACCAGCCGTAAAGCCGTTTGTAGGGCGGCAGAAAGATCTCCTCGAACATGGCCGGCGAAATCAAGGTGGAGTGTGACGAACCCCAGTCGTCGTGTCTGAACAGAACCTCCGGGGCAACGCGCGCGATCTTCATCGCGGCATATTCGATCTCCCAATCGACGATGAAGTTCACCAGGGCCTGCGATTCTTCGGGTTCGAGTGCCAACGCCACCATCGCACCTTCCATGCCCATCAGGTGATGAAAACGTTCCAGCAAGCCGGGCAGGGTCGCCATGGTGAAAAACTGCTCTTCGCGGTCGACCTCCTCGGCGAAACGCCCCAAACCCTCCCACGCGCTCTCAGGGATATCGAGGCTCGGAGCTTTTACAGCGTCGCGCCATTCGAGAATGTCTTTGAGCACGATGAGCTCCTCGTCGTGGATCGGCATAACACCCGGCCCATGGAGCACCTGGGTTACACCCCATGAATCCTTGTACGGCACATCGGGAACGGGGCGGCTCGAAAGTGAGCGCAGGGGGTCAACGGCAAAATCCAGCGCGAAAGCCTCGTATTGATTGACGAAACGGTCGGGGTTTCCTCCGGTGATCGTCTCGATGAAATTTTGTCTCTTTGTTAGCATACCGGTGCTCCTCTTCTGTCTTCGCGCAGAATGTCCACCGGGCATCCACGCGACTTTTGATATAACCCTCCTCATGACATGCGTTAATTCTACTGCTCAGGTTTGGGCCATCCCTTAGCCGATTAGGTGTATCCGGCCCTCTCGCCGACAAAACACATAAGCCTCTATTGCTGAATTATGTCGACAGGCGCGCGGCGACGTCCCTTGCTTGCCGGTTAAAGTGCTCCAAAGACAAGCAATCATACCGTTCGCGGACCGATTTGCTTGTCTTTGGAGCACTTTAGTGTTGTCCGATGAGTCGCCCTGCTATTTTTCGTACTACCCGGGACAACAGGCGATTAATCAGTGCTTCCCCCGGCTTTGATGGACTATAATTCAAGCGGATTGTCTGTTTATGTTTCTACCGTTGTATCCTGGAAAGGCACCGCGAATCCTCATCATGGCCAACTACGTTCAACGCACCATCAATCGCTGGTTCAACCGTCTGCTCGGCGCCGCCGCGGGCGGCAACTTCAGCGGTCAGGAGGAGCGGCACGCCGCCAACCGCACTACGCGCGACTACGTATGGAACACCATAGGCCTCGGGTTTTGGGGTTTGATGTTTCCGCTACTCACCATCGTCATCACCCAGCTGGTGGGTGTGGAGCAGGCCGGCATGTTCTCAATGGCCTTCGTCATCGGCCTACTGCTCACCTTTCTGGCCAATTACGGCGTGCGCACCTTTCAGATCTCCGATATCGAAGAGGTGCATTCGTTTTCCGACTATCAGATACACCGCCTCGCCACCTGCGTCATCATGATCGTCGCCGGCTTTTTGTACTGCACCTTTCGCGGATACTCGCCGGAGATGTTCACCGTCAGCATGGGGGTGTATGCCTACCGCATGATCGATGGTCTGGCCGATGTGTACGAGGGACGCCTGCAGCAGATGAACAAGCTGTACCTGGCGGGCATCTCGCAGGGCATCCGCTCCTTTTTGGTGCTGGTGGTCTTCTCGCTCTGCCTGCTGGTCACCCGCGATTTAGGGATTTCCTGCATCGCCATGGCGGTGGCGGCCGTGGTTTCACTACTACTGCTCACACTACCGTTGGCGCTGTTTGAGACCCCGAAGTCGCAAGGCTTCAGCCTGCAAAGCGTCGGCGAACTGTTCAAGCATTGCTTTCCGCTGTTCATCGCGCTCTTCCTCTTCAACCTCATCGACAGCATGCCCAAGTTCGTGATGGAGGGCATGCTCGGCTACGACAATCAGCTGTACTTCAACGCGTTATACTTCCCCGCACAGGCGATTTTGATCATCACCCAGTTCGTCTACAAGCCGCAGTTGCTGCGCTGCGCAAACCTCTGGGCCGACCCGGCCAAACGCAAGCGCTTCGATCTCATGATTCTGGTGATCACCGCCGCCATCGTGATCTTAACCCTCGTGATGGTATTGGTGATGGGTTGGTTCGGACTTTCGCTCATGGGATTTTTGTACGGCATCGACTTCGAGCAATTTCGCAATCTCTGCTTTCTCATGCTTTTCGCCGGCGGCGTGGCTGCGGGCATCGACTTTCTCTATCAGATGATAACGGTGCTCAGACAGCAGAAGTCGGTGATGCTACCCTACCTCATCACGCTGGTCTTTGCCGTCGTCACGCCGCTGATACTGATAAACCTGGCCGGCTTGCAAGGCATCGTCATCAGATACCTCATCATCATGGGCATTTTGTTCGTGCTGCTCGTGGTGCAGTACTTTCGCATCCGACTCAAACTCGCCGACGAGGTGGCCGCGGATTATTCGAGCAGCAACCACTATAGCCGCCGCAGCGAACTCAAAGCCGAGCGCTCGCGCCGCTCGAGACGTCAACAGCGCATTGACGGCCGCACGGGCAACCGAGACGCCGGGGGCGACAGACACCGCAAATAGGGGCAATCTTCGGCATCGGACGACAAAATGACCGAAATCATGCGAAAGTCGCTATTTTGCAGGCCTGGAGACTATGATTTGGCGACTTTCGCATGATTTCGGCTTGAAATAGCTGCATCTTGCTCACATCGCATCGTTTCGATCACTCATTGGGCCGGTTCCGCCATTTGCCGGCTTTCGTTCTTCACGCGATAACCGGGCGAGGCGCCGACGACACGCCTGTCCCAAGTCCCGGTCGGGGCGCTCAATCCAAAACGTAGTACCGCGTCTCGTCCTTGAGCGAGTAGATACCGGCCGTGGCATTCCTTAGCCGGAAGGGCGCCCCATTTTTGAGGGGGTCGCCTTCCGGATCCACCATGTTTTTAAGGCCGGGCACCTTTTTGAGCAGCGCTCTACGGGCGATTTTAGGGAGCTTGTAGTAACTTCGCGCTCTTTCGGGCGCGGCTGCAAACATGGCCGCGCGGATAGCATCATCATCTACGAACTCCACTTCACCGGTAATACGTATCCATTCCCGCTCCACATACGAACATATCTCGATCCGGGGGTTTTTGCTCATCTGTTCATGCACCGAACGGCCCTGGCCGGTCTGAAAGTATAAGACATCATCGATCAGGAGGTGTGCGCCGAAAGGACGCACCCGCGGCTGCCCGCCCTCCTCCACGGTTGCCACGTAAAAGACATGGCATTTGGTAAGAAACTCATGCACGATCCGATGCGCAGACATACAACGTCCCTCCTACTGTAACTTGCCGGCCTTTTGCAGTTCCGTCCCGATTTTTTTACCCAGCAGAGCGCCCAGAATGCTGAGCGTTATGGCCACCACATATACCAGGGCGATAGCCCACCACTCACCCGTGAGAATTGCTGCCGGCGTGCCTCCCTTGATGAGCATGTTGAATATAACTCCCAGCGGCAACACCAGGGGGATGTAGAGACTCGAAGCGAGAAACACCGCACGTTTGTCCTCATAGCCCTTAAAGAGCAAAAGCGCGATGAGCTCGCTGAGCAAAGAGCCCGACATCTGCATCAGCAGCATCATGGGCGACATCATAAAGAGCACCAGGCCGTTTAAGGTACCGGCGATAAACAGGCTGCCGGGCTTGCGCACCTTCATCAGTGCGATGGTGCTGAAAAAGGCATAAAAGGGCGCGGTGACCATATGCGGCAGCCCGTAGAGGCCGAGCGACATGATGAAGGGGATGGTCAGCATACCCGAGACGGTAAACGCGGCGGCGATCAGGGCCAGAAAGATAAAGTTCTTCACGGTGAATTTTTGCAACATAACCAAAAAGATCCTTTCTGACGAGAAAAGAATCCGGGTGTGCACCGCACAGGAAATGCTTCCTGCCGGCCGTTAGAGCACATTGCCTATATTGTGCCGATACGCAGACATGATAACGCAATCCCTGTGTTATACTCTCGAAAAATTATTACATACTGAGCGTTTGAGGATTTTAAGCAGGCCCAAAGGTCTGTTTGGGAAGTTGGATGGAACCCCAACACGGGATCGCTATACGAAGGAGGCTCGTGTACCCGTTTTGTGCTGTGGTCGAACAGGCTGCGCCTAAGCGTGCCCTGCTGCTCAACCTGGTGGATCCCGGTTTGGGTGGCGTTTTACTCTGTGGACGAAAGGGCACGTCGAAATCAACCCTGGCCCGCTCCCTCAAACAACTCTGCCCCACCCTGCCCTTCGTCGAATTACCGCTGAACGTAACCGAAGACCGACTGCTCGGCGACGGGGACAGGAGCCTTCTTGCCCGAAGCAACAGAGGCATCCTGCACGTGGACGAAATCAATCTGCTGCCTGCGTCCATTGCCGCCTTGCTCCTGGACGTTGCCGCCGGTGGAATACTGACGGTTGAACAGGAGGGCATCTCTCGAAAAATTCCGACGCGGTTCATGCTGCTAGGAAGCATGAACCCCGAAGAAGGCGGGCTCTCACCGCAACTGCTGGACCGTTTTGCCTTTTGCGTATCTGTAAACAGCACGGAAGATGTCGCACAGCGGGTGGAGATTATCAAGCGCCTGCTTGCCTTCGGGCAAAATCCCCTCTTGTTTTCCCAGCGCTTTAAGCAGGAAGAAGAGGTGTTGAGGCAGCGTATCACCGATGCCAAGCAGCGGCTTGGTGAGGTTGTCCTCAGTGAGGATGCGCTGCACTTTGCGGCACATCTTGCCGCCGAGGCGCACTGTCAGGGAAACCGGGCGGAACTGCTGCTGTGCAAGGCGGCGCGGGCATTGGCTGCCTGGGAAGGTGCCGTCGGTGCGGAAGAGCGTCACGTGGCGGAGGTGGCTGCCTCGGTGCTCTCGCACCGTATGCGAAGTGCTCCCGAAGAGGAAACGGGCAGCATGAAGGCCATTCCTGCCGAGACGACCGAACAGACCGACCCCACCGAGGCGGCAGATCCGAACGCACGCGATCGAAAAGCACAGGAAGCAACGGTTCCAAACGAGCTACTCGCCCNNGGGCGAGAAGCCGATGAGAGGCTGGACGCACCCGGCGAAACCTTCGACGTAAGGCAGGTGCTGCAAGGGAGCGCGCGCTTACACACGGCTGCAGGAATCGGCAGACGAAGCGCAACGGTAGGTAACAGCAGCACGGGAAGAACGATCAAGACACGCCCCGGCAAACCGAAGAGCCCCCATGACCTGGCACTTGAGGCCACCTTGCGAGCAGCCGTTATCCGCTCCGCCTGCCAAAGTGCCCC
>DOMT01000076.1 GCA_003509825.1 Coriobacteriia bacterium | reverse complement strand
CGTACTCGAGCTCCTCAACCTGCACTCCCACCGCGTGCGGCACCTCCTCGAATGTGGTGGTGAGCACCTTTTCGCGTATGAATTCGGCGATGATGACCTCCACGGCTTGATCGGTGGTGAGATCGGGGGGAAACCACAACGGCCCCGGCGGTAAAAAGGCCGACACGGTGCCGATGAAGGTGTTGATACCGATACCGTCCTTTGCGCTGAGGTCGACGACGGCAACGAAGTCATACTTCTCCGTGGCCATCCGGATCTGCTCCTCCACCGTCTCGCGCTCCACGAGGTCGGTCTTGCTTATAACCAAGACCTTGGGTGCCGGGGAATCCTTGATGGCTTCGAGGATCCATTCATCGCCCGTCCCGAAGGGCTTGGAAGCATCGAGCAGAAAGCAGATCGCGTCCACCGCCTCGATGGCCTTGCCGGCGCTACGGTTGAGCTCCTCGCCGAGCACATCGTGCGGTTTGTGAATACCGGGGGTGTCAACGAGTACCAGCTGGAAGTCGTCGTTCGTGAGTACGGCGCGAAAGCGATGCCGGGTCGTTTGGGGTGTATCGGAGGTGATGGCGATCTTTTTACCCATCACCGCGTTGAGTAAGGTGGATTTTCCGGCGTTGGGTCTGCCGACGAGGGTTACGAATCCGCTGCGGAAGTCATCCGCCACCCTCGCTTGGAAGTCGAGTGCTTGCTTGTCGTGCAAATCTTTTATCATCGCTTAACCGATCAATCTCAAAAAGGCCGAAACATAGATGATGAGGCCCGCGGCCACCGCCAGTATCGAAAAAACCAGCACCATACCGGCACCGACATCCTTGGCGATTTTGGCCAGCCTGTGATACTCGGGCGAGCTCAGGTCGATGATGGCCTCGATGGCGGTGTTGAGCATCTCCGTCATCAGCACCAAACCGATGAGCACCAGGATGATCGCCCACTCCACCGCCCTGAGTTGCAGCGCGGCACAGGCGATAACCGCAAATGTGCCCACCACGAGATGAACCTTCATATTGCGCTGTGTGCGTATGGTGTAAAACAGTCCTTCGATAGCGTAGCCGAAGGCTTTGAAGATCGAGGAACGATGAGTGTCGCTCGGCAGAACGGGGGTGTTATCGGATGATTTGTCGTCGTGTGTATCTTGCATGGCCTATGATCGCTCCGTCTTTTCCAACCAGGCATTGAAAAGTCTGTCTTCGAGCTCCTCCATGATACTCGCCTCATCCGCCTCCATATGGTCGTATCCGAGCAGGTGGAGGATGCCGTGTATCACGAGCACCCATATCTCCTCTTCGAGATCGAGCTCCTCGATGACGGCGTGTTTTTCGGCAACGTCGGGATTGATGACGATGTCTCCGAGCAAAATGCCCGAAGCGCCCTCGCCCGGGTTTGCGGCGGCGTCATCAGTCTGCGCGAGCTCGAGAAAATCATCCATCTCGAAACTCAACACATCGGTGGGTTGGGGTTTCGAGCGATACTCACCGTTGAGCTTCGTTATCTCATCGGTATCGACGAAGGACAGCGAGAGCTCGATGCGGTCGAACTGCTGCCCGCTGAAGCCTTCGAGCAGACCGCTCTCCTTGATGGTAAAGGCGGCCAAGGCTTCGATATGTTCCAGCGGTAGCTCCCGACCGCTGCGATTGTCTATGTTGATTTCCATCGGACCTCCGTACTATCCGGCCGTCGTCTTATACTTTTTTTCGAGTGCCGCCCGGTCGGCCTCGTCGTAGGCGGCCACGATCCTCTGTACCAGGTGATGGCGCACCACGTCCTTACCCGAGAGGTCGACGAAGGAAATATCCTCACAACCCTCGAGAATCTGTCGCACACTCTTCAGACCGGAGATGCGCTTGGGCAGGTCGAGCTGCGTGATGTCACCGGTTATCACCATCTTGGAGCCGAAGCCCAAGCGGGTGAGAAACATCTTCATCTGATCGGGCGTGGTGTTTTGCGCCTCATCCAAGATGATGAAACTGTCGTTTAAAGTGCGCCCGCGCATGTATGCCAGAGGAGCGATTTCAATGACACCTTGGGTGATGAGTTGGTTTCCCCGCTCCATATCCGTCATGTCGAAAAGCGCATCGTAAAGCGGCCTGATATAGGGGTCGATCTTTTCGTTGAGTGTGCCCGGAAGATACCCGAGCGATTCACCCGCCTCAACGACCGGGCGGGTGAGGATGATGCGGTTGATCTCCTTGCGCTTGAGCGCGGCAACGGCCATGGCCATGGCGATATAGGTCTTGCCCGTACCGGCGGGTCCTATGCAGAAGGTAACGGTGTTCGAACGTATGGCTTCCACGTAGCGCTTTTGACCTGCGGTTTTGGCGCGGATCGCCTTACCGCGATAGGTGAGCAGAATGTCCTCGCGCAGTATGGAAGCGGGAAACTCGCCGTTGTTGATCAGATCGATGGAACGGGAGAGCAGCTCGGGAGTCAACTCCTCACCGCTTTCCACCATCTTTATCATGTCGGAGAATATCGCGGTGAGCACCTGTATCTCCATGGCGTCGCCGCTGATGTCGATACGATTACCCCTGAGGGTGATGCCGGCGTCGAAGCGATCCTCGACGGTACGGAGCAAGACGTCGTTTACGCCCACCAGACGCACCGGCTCGATGCTGTCCGGGATGGTGATAGAAACTTTCGTGAAATCCAAAGGGTCCCCTTCTTGTGAGTGATCGGTGCCATCGGCTCTGCACAAGACGGCCCGGAGCCGTTTTTTACGGAGCTGCAATCAATACAGTATCACGGTAACCGACAAACGACACGGATACAAGACTGCCCACACGGTGTTTCTCCGAAAGCTCCACCGTGTGGTAACTCTCGGAGGTGCCACGGCCGTTTCGCTCCACCAAGACCTTCTCGGATCGCCCCACCCGCGCCATCAGGTCGTTTATTTGCAACTGTTCGGCGATATGCCGGGCTAACTCGGAGCGCGCCGCCTTGACGGTCGGAAGAACCTGATCGGGCATCGTTGCCGCGGGCGTGCCCGGTCTTTCGGAGTAGCGAAAGACATGCATACGGGAAAACGCCATCGAGGTGCAAAAATCCAGGCCGGTCTTGAAATCGGACTCACTCTCGCCGGGGAAACCGACGATCAGATCGGTGGTGAGGGCGATGTGCGGCATCAACTGCTTCGCCCGGGCGATACGTTCGGCGAAGAAGGCCGAGGTGTAATGTCTGTCCATCGCCGCCAGGGTTTTGTCACAGCCGCTTTGCAGTGGTAGGTGCAGGTGTGCGCATATTCTGCCGCCGGATGACGCCATCAGCTCCAGCAACTCATCGTTTGCGTGCTGGGGCTCCAGGGACGAAAGACGAAGACGCAATTCATCGGTGTTTCGCAGAAGCCCGTCGAGTAGTAGAGAAAGTCCCACACCGGAGCCGGACTCCCCTGTCGGCGCGCTGTAGGCACCGATGTTTACTCCGGTGAGCACGATCTCGCGTACTCCCGCCTGCTCCGCACGCTTCACCTGCTCTATGATGTCTTGCATCGCAACGGACCTCGCCCGACCACGGGCGACATGCACGATGCAGAAGGTGCAGGCGTTGTCGCAGCCGTCCTGTATCTTGATGCCCATTCGCGTATTGAACCCTTTACCGACCCGTGACGGATCCCCTGCTACACCCAAGACGTCCAAGGAGTTATCGGTGACGGGTGTTAACGACGGATCGGGAGAAATGGCGAGTTCGAGGTTTTGTCCGGTATCGTCACCGCCGACAAGTCCCAGCAACTCGAGCGCTTTAAGGCCCGCCGCTTCGCGATCCGGCTCGGCGATCACCCGCTCACCCAGCCGGGACAAACCCTCCCGGTCGATGGCTACGGCACAGCCGGTGGCGATAACCCAGGGCGCAGCATCCTCCGATAACGCCTTGCGGACGGCCTTGCGCGTCTTCGCATCGGCTTCACCGGTAACGGTGCAGGTGTTGATGAGTATGACCTGCGCCGCTGCCCGCTGCGCCTGCACTCCTCCGGCAGCCAGAATACGTGCGGTGATGGAGTCNNACAGCCGAGATTGTGGACGTAAAACTCAGCAGACATCCGCATCCCTCGCATCCGGCTTTGCGGCCCCGAGCCCGCCCAAACGGTAGAGCACCAAAGCGCCGGCCACCACCGCTGCCGTTTCCGTGCGCAGTATCGTGTCGCCCATCGAGGCGACGACCGCACCGGCACCGATGATCGCATCGACCTCCGCCTGCGAAAAACCCNNGTGAACGGCCCTACCCCGGCTTCAGCACGACGGCTTTTACGATAAGCCGCGAAAATCTCGTCGACGCCACCACCGCCCGGCTCCTCCCAAAACAAAATCAACAGATCGAAGTCGTCGGCCACTTCCAAAACCCGCTTGAGGCCGGAAGGCGCGTCTATGACGGGCATATGCAGCTGCCCCGATTGTTCGCAGGCACCTTTTGCCACCCGCTGCCAGCGCTGTAGC
>DOMT01000192.1 GCA_003509825.1 Coriobacteriia bacterium | reverse complement strand
TTGTAAGGGGCTTTGCCCCGAATGCGGTGCCGATCGCAATAAGGAGAGCTGCGGCTGCGGTGACGCGATCGATCCCGACAATCCTTTCTACGCTCTCAAAGACCTGGTGCGGTAGAAAACAGGCGATAACTTCCGTTTTTCCACCTGCACACCCGATACCGTTTCCGGTAAAATACTTCGGTTCGTTTATTTCACATGTCCGAGGACTCCGACTGCCAGTGGCCCGTGTGGGTTGCAGTTCAGGAGGTTGAGTCGGGCAGAGGGCCGGGGATGACAACATCCTGAAACGGCAACAACAAAAAAGGAGAAAAGAATGGCTACGACTGTAAACATCAGGTCGCTTCTCGATGCGGCCGTCCACTTCGGACATCAGACCCGCAGGTGGAACCCGAAGATGAAACCGTACATCTTCGGTGACCGCAACGGCGTCTACATCCTCGATCTTAAGAAAACCCTCATCGAGCTGGACAAGGCCTACTCGTTTGTGAGCAGCCTGGCGGCCCGCGGCGGCACGCTGTTGTTCGTGGGTACCAAAAAGCAGGCTCAGGAGGCGGTTTCGGTCAACGCCGACCGTTGCGGCATGCCCTACGTCAACGCCCGCTGGCTCGGCGGAATGGTGACGAACTTTACCACCATCCGCTCCCGCGTGACCCACATGGAGGAGCTCGAAGCCATGGAGGCCGACGGTCGCATGGCCACGCTTCCCAAAAAAGAGCAGATCCTGCTGCGCAAGGAGCTGGTAAAGCTTCAAAACAACCTCAACGGTGTGCGCAATATGACGAGCATCCCCTCGGCGATCTTCGTCATCGACACCAAGCGTGAAGAGATCGCCATCCACGAAGCCCATCGTTTGGGCATCCCGGTCATCGGCGTCCTCGATACCAACGCCGATCCCGACGAGGTGGATTACGGCATCCCGGCAAATGACGATGCCATCCGTTCCGTCACGTTACTCTGTGAGGTCATCGCAGACGCCGTCATCGCAGGATCGACTGGCGCTGCGGTTACCGACGCCGAGATGGGCGCCGAAGTCGAAGAGGCAGCGGCTCCTGCATCTGAGTCGGTCGAAGCCGTCGCAGCCGAAGAAGCTCCCGCCGAGGCTCCCGCGGCCGAATAAGGCGCATCCAACCCGCGGGGAACGGTTTTAAGTCGTTTCGAGCGTGTGATATTGCACTCGGGCGTCCCGGCGCAATACGACGGCCATCCGGTCGTCAGACCTGAAAATGTAAGCAACCCGAAAAGGTTGTGCAAACCTACGGAAGGAACAGCAATGGCAGAAATTACCGCTTCATTGGTAAAAGAGCTCCGCGAAATGACCGGAGTGGGCATGATGGAATGCAAGAAGGCCCTGGTAGACGCTGAGGCCGATCTGGAGAAGGCCGTCGACTTGCTGCGTACGCGTGGCTTGGCCGCCGTGGCCAAAAAGGCCGGTCGTGAGACCAACGAGGGTCTGATTTCGGCACAGGTATCCGAAGACGGCAAGACCGCGGTGCTCGTCGAGGTCAACTGTGAGACCGACTTCGTCTCCCGCAACGATGTCTTCGGCGACTACGTGAAGAAGATCACCGCCGCCGCCGTAGGCGAGGACTACGCCGATGTCGAGGCCTTCAAAGCCGCGACGATCGACGGTCAGACCGTGGGTGACATCCTCACCGAGGCCATCCAGACCATCGGCGAGAATATCCAGGTATCGCGCGTGATCCGTCGCACGGTGGAAAACGGTGCGATCTCCAGCTACATCCACGGTGGCGGACGTCTCGGCGTACTGGTGCAGTTCAAGTTCGACAAGGCCGAGACCGCAAACAGCGCCGAGTTCAAGACGCTGGCTAAAGACGTTGCCATGCAGGTGGCCGCCGCCAACCCCGGCGCCGTTACCCGTGAGGGCTTTTCCGCCGAGATCATCGAGCACGAGATGGAGATATACAAGGCCAAGGCCGCTGCTTCCGGCAAGCCCGAGAACATCCAGGAGAAGATCGCCGAGGGCAACCTGAAGAAGTTCTACGAGGAGAACAGCCTGGTGGAGCAAGCCTTCGTCAAAGATCCCGACAAGAACATCGGGCAGGTCGTCGACGCCGTCTCCAAGGCGGTGGGCGACACGATCGAGATCATCGCCTTCGACCGCTTCGGCTTGGGCCAGAACTAAACCGAAACTTCTTAAAAAGTTAAGGTACGTAATGATAAGAATGCGGCTTTGTCCTGTTTGGGATGAGGCCGCATTTGTTATAGTTGTATGTTGGGTAGTTTTCCGGAAAAAACAATGGGGAGGCCCCGTTTCATCCCCGGTCCGATGAGCCCCGAACAAGAGCCGACGAGCAAAGGAGAATCGTGTCTGAATTCAAATATAAGCGAGTACTACTCAAACTTTCGGGCGAGCATCTGGCGGGCGATCAGGGTTACGGCATCGACCCCAAGGTCATCGCCGGTCTGGCGACTCAGATACGACGCTTGCATGATGGAGGCGTGCAGCTGGCGATCACGGTCGGCGGCGGCAACATCTTCCGTGGTATGGCCGCATCCACCGAGGGTATGGATCGTAGTCAGGCCGACTACATCGGTATGCTCGCCACGGTCATGAACGCCCTGGCCCTCCAGGAGGCTTTGGAGCGCGCCGGTGTGGATTCGCGCGTGCAGAGCGCGATCGCCATGCAGGAGGTGGCCGAAACCTATATCAGACGTCGTGCCATCAGGCACATGGAGAAGGACCGCGTGGTGATTTTTGCCGCCGGCACGGGAAATCCCTACTTGACCACCGACACGACCGCCGCCCTCCGGGCCTGTGAGATCGGTGCCGACGTGTTTTNNTATCCCTACTTTACCACCGATACGACCGCCGCTCTCAGGGCTTGCGAGATCGGTGCCGATGTATTCTTGAAGGCGACGAAAGTGGACGGCGTTTACGACAGTGACCCCAAGATCAACCCCGATGCCAAGTATTTCGACCGCATCAGTTATCTGGAGGTGCTCACCAAGGAATTGCACATCATGGATACGACGGCGATATCGCTGTGTATGGATAACCACATTCCGCTGGTGGTGTTCAGTCTGATGGNNGAGCCGGTCGGCACGGTCGTATATTAGGCGATCACGTTTGCGCCCGGAGGTCTCGGGCACGCGTTAACACGGTAATCATCTGCAAGAGACTCAGGTATCTGCAGGTTAAAGGAGGACAGCATGATAGATGATGTATTGACGACGGCCTCGGAGAAGATGGATAAGACCATCGAAAATCTGAGCCACGAGTTTTCAACGGTTCGCACCGGTAGGANNGTGTGCCGACACCGGTTACCCAGCTGGCCTCGGTTAAATCCCCCGAAGCGCACCTTTTGGTGGTGGAACCTTGGGACAAGCAGATCTTAAGCGAGATGGCCAAGGCCATTCAGGCCAGCGACTTAGGGATAACCCCCTCCAACGACGGTTCGGTCATTCGTTTGCCATTCCCGCCGCCCACCGAGGAGCGTCGTAAGGAGCTGGTCAAGCAGTGTCGACGTATCGCCGAGGACGCCAAGGTGGCGCTGCGCAATGAGCGTCGTGACGCCAACACCAAACTCGAGCGCCTGATCAAGGAAGAAGACGTTTCCAAAGACGAGGTACATCGCGCCGAGGAGCAGATCCAAAAACTCACCGATAAGCACGTCGAGAGTGTGGACGCTGCCCTCAAACGTAAAGAAGAAGAGGTCATGGAGGTATAGCCATAGCCCCCGTAACCAACACTCCCGAGCAACTTGCCCGGATGTTTGATCCCGTTCCGGAAGATATCGATCTNNTGCCGTGATTATGGACGGTAACGGCAGGTGGGCCGAGCGTCACGGCAAAAACCGGGCTCTGGGGCACAAAGCCGGCATCAAGGGCGTGCGGGAGCTGATCCGCACCGCCAACGATATCGGCGTACGTTATCTCACCATCTACTCGTTTTCCACGGAAAACTGGTCGCGTCCCGCCACCGAGGTCAAGACCCTGATGGCGCTGTTCGCCAAGACCTTGAGTACGGAGCTCGATGCGCTGCATGAGGAACAGGTGCGCATTCGCACCATCGGCGACCTCGGGCCTTTGCCCAAGGCCACACGCGAGGTCTTCGAGGCCGCAGCCGAGCGCACGGCGGCCAATCCGGGTATGACTTTGATCATCGCCGTCAATTACGGTTCGCGCACGGAAATCGTCGACGCGGCCAAACTTCTGGCGCGTCGTGCCCTGGACGGCGAACTCGATGCGCGGCAGATCGACGCTTTGAGCCCCGCGGATTTCTCCGCACTGCTCACCACCAAGGACTTTCCTGACCCCGACCTGCTCATCCGCACCAGCGGTGAGTATCGTATCTCCAACTTCCTGCTGTTTCAGATCGCTTACAGCGAGATCTATATCACGCAAGCGCTGTGGCCCGACTTCGATAAATACGAACTGCTGCGCGCGATGCTGTCCTACCAGGGCAGGCAGCGCCGCTATGGCGGCGTGTGAGATGGCCGGGTGCTACTAGATGGCTTCGGGTTCCATCGGTCTTAGATCCAGGGTGCTCACGGCGGTGATTTACTCCGTCTCCATCCTGGCGCTGGTATTGATCAGCCCCGTCACCACCGTTTTGGCGGTCTCGGCGCTGTCCGGGCTTTGCGCGTTCGAGCTGTTTCGCATGCTCAGACAAGACGCCAAGCTGCCCAACGAGCTGCTGGGCACCATCGCCGCCGCCCTGTATCCGCTCGCCTACGCATTCTGGCACTTCAACGGGCTCCTCACACTCACCGTGGTCTTTGCCTGCATTTTGCTGATCTGGTACTCCGCCTATCCGCCGGCAAGAATCACCGATGTCTCGATAACCCTGTTCGGCTCCTGCTATACGGGGCTTCTGCTTACCTCCCTGGTGATGATCAGGGAGATCGTTCCCGGTATCTGGGGCGGGGTTTTGGTGACGGGCATCCTGATTTCGGTGTGGGCCAACGATACCTTCGCCTACGCCGTGGGCTCCAGGTTCGGCAAGCACCCGATGGCACCGCATATCTCGCCCAACAAATCCTGGGAGGGCTTCATCGCCGGCATCATCTTCTCCGTCGTCGCCTGGTGCCTGCTGCCCTTCGTCCCCGGTCTGGAGTTGAGCTGGCCTCAGGCGATCATCGGTGGCTTGGCCTGCGGCTGGATCGGTATTCTCGGCGATTTGGTGGAGTCCAAGATCAAGCGGAATACCGGATTTAAGGACTCCAGCAACCTGCTGCCCGGGCACGGTGGTTTTTTGGATCGCAATGATTCGCTTCTGGTGGTTGCGGCCGTGGCTTCGCTTTACTTCAGGATCATCGGCCTTTCGCCGACGACGGAAGTCTTCAATTTCATCTGGTGGATGTGATCATATGACCAAACCTCTTAAAGTGGCCCTGCTCGGTTCAACGGGTTCCATCGGTTTACAGACGCTCGACGTGGCGCGCAAAAATCCAGAATCCGTACAGATCGTAGCTTTGGCGGCCCACTCCGATGTGGAGAAGCTTGC
>DOMT01000055.1:902-4529 GCA_003509825.1 Coriobacteriia bacterium | reverse complement strand
CGCCTCGGCGTTGCAGCGGGTGATGCGCGACGCCCGTGAGTTAGGGCGGGACTTCGCCCGTACGCCTGCTCCCGCGTCTTCGGGCACCGATGCCGAGCCGGGTACTGCCGGCCAAACTCCGCAAACCGTCAACGTCGAGTTCATCTCCGCCAACCCCACCGGTCCCATGCATGTGGGGCATGGCCGTTGGGCGGCCCTCGGTAACGCGCTGTGCAATATCTACGAACACGCCGGGTGGCAGGTCACCCGGGAGTTTTACATCAACGATGCGGGGCATCAGATGGATGTCTTCGGCAATTCCATCGTGTATCGCTATCTCGAGGCGCTGGGGCACACCCATGATGCTCCCGAGGAGTTTTACGGCGGCGCCTACGTTGCCGACATCGCCCGGACCATTCTCGAACAGGATGGCGAGAAATGGCTCGATGCAGATGAAGAGGAGCGCCTCGGGCACTTTCGCGAGCTGGGCTACGCGATGATGCTTGGGCAAATGCAATCGCTCTGTGCGAAGATCGGTGTGCCTTTCGATGATTGGTATTCCGAGCGCTCGCTCTACGAAAAGGACGCTGCCACCGGGCGAAGCGCCGTGGAGTCGATGCTCGCCCGTCTCGACGAAGCCGGCTACCTTTACGAAAAGGACGGTGCCACCTGGTTTAAAACCACCGATCTAGGCGACGATAAAGACCGCGTGCTCATCAAAGCCGACGGTTCCTATACCTACTTCGCCCCCGACATCGCCTATCACCTGACCAAGTTCGAGCGTGGCAGCGAGTATCTGGTAAACATCTGGGGTGCCGACCATCACGGTTACATCCCCCGCATGCAGGCGGCCTGCACGGCGCTCGGTCACGGTGGAAAATTAGACGTGCTGCTGGGCCAGTTGGTGAATCTGTTTCGCGGTGGCGAAGCCGTGCGGATGTCCAAGCGTACGGGCGAGATGGTCACCTTCGACGAGTTGGTGGACGAGGTGGGCGCCGATGCCACCAAGTACCTGATGCTGTCGCGTTCCACGGAACAGCCCATCGACTTCGACATCGAGGTTGCTAAAAAGCAGGATGCCTCAAACCCCGTCTATTACGTGCAATACGCCCACGCCCGCATCTGCTCGATACTGCGCCGGGCGGCTGAAGAGGGAATCGACCTCACGAATCTCGCCGATGCCGATCTTGCGCTCCTCACCGATGATGCCGAGCTGGAGCTGGCTCGGGAGTTCTCCCGNNGCGCGCGACCGGGCGCCGTTTCGCCTTACCCACTACGCCGAGGCTTTGGCCACCTGTTTCCACTCGTTTTACACGCGTTGCAAAGTCATCGGCGAGGACGCGGAGCTCACGCGATCGAGGCTGTATCTTTGCGATGCCACACGTAGCGTGCTCGCACTGGTTCTCGAGCTTTTGGGAGTCGATGCGCCCGAGCGTATGTAGACCCGTCAACACCACGGAGTCGATGCCGGGTTAGCTCTCTGCACCGCGCTAAAAACATCCATGCGGCCTGTCGTTGTGCAAAATGATGACGAGATATCCGGCGGTGTTTGGCCGTTCGGATAAAACCGATACCGACCGTTCATTTCGACGTAATCCAACTCTGATAAAATGGGTCGCGGAAAGACCGATGAAAGGATAGTAATCTATGGCAAATATCGCCTGCGATCCGAATGCACGACCCGATTATAAAACAACGATGGAGCTGGGAGCCGTTTTGCCGCAGTCGGCGGAGGTGAAGGACGGACACCTCTTCATCGGTGGTGTCGATACCGTCGAGCTCGCCCGCGAGTTCGGCACGGCGCTGTACGTCATGGACGAGCAGCAGATTCGCGACCAACTGCGTAATTACCTCAAATGGACCCGCTACCACTGGAAGGACGTGGACGTAGTCTATGCCGGCAAGGCCTTCATCTGTAAGGCCATGTGCCGCATCGTCGAGGAAGAGGGTTGTTTTCTCGATGTTTCCAGCGGTGGCGAGCTGGCCATCGCGTTGGCTGCGGGTTTTCCGGCCGAGCGCGTTGTGGCACACGGCAACAACAAGACCGTACCCGAGCTCACCGAGGCCATCACGGCCGGGGTAGGGCGCATCGTCGTGGATTCCTTCGACGAGCTCACCCGTATCGATGAAATCGCCCGCGCACATGGCCGCAAACAAGCGATCCTCATCCGTGTGACCCCGGGCGTCGTGGCCGATACCCACGCCTACATCACCACGGGCAGCGAGGACAGTAAGTTCGGCTTCGGGCTGCGTGACGGTGCTGCGCTCAGGGCCGTCGAGGAGGCGATCTCACTCGAAGGCATCGAGTTCAAGGGCTTGCATATGCATATCGGCTCGCAGATATTCGCACTCAATTCCTATGCCAAGGCCATAGAGGTCATCGTGCACTTCATGGATAANNTGAGATCCGTACGAAAACCGACTTCGTGGTATCCGAGCTGGATACCGGCGGTGGACTGGGTATTGCCTACGGTGTGCCCGATGAGCCCTCGACCATCAAGGATTACGGCAAGGTCATCGTCGACGATATCAAGGAGCATTGCGAGGAGCACGGATTACCCGTTCCGCGCATCCTGGTGGAGCCCGGTCGCTCCATCGTAGCCAACGCCGGCGTGACGCTTTACACGGTGGGAACCGTGAAGCATATTCCGAATGTACGCACATATGTAGCCGTTGACGGAGGCATGACGGACAATATCCGCACGGCATTGTATGATGCACATTACGAACCGGTAATCGCCAATAAGGCCGATCTGCCCCGCGACAACGTTGTTACCATCGCGGGCAAGCATTGTGAGAGCGGTGACGTGATCGTGGTCGACACACCGCTGCAGACCGCCGAACCCGGCGATACGCTCTGCGTCTTTGCAACCGGTGCGTATTGCCAGAGCATGGCCAGCAACTACAACAAGCAGGTCCGCCCCGGTGTGGTGTTTGTGAGCGACGGCGAGGCAAGACTCGTGGTGAGGCGCGAAACCTACGAAGACCTTATGCGCTGCGACGTATAGGGAGCACTTCAAAACCGTTTCGTCGATCCGCCGAAAGCCGGCGTGATGCATACGCATGAAAGACGACCGCTCCGGCCGTCTGTAACCCGACCCGCAGCAAGCCGCGGAAACCGTAAACGAAAGGACATCTATGAAACGCATCAATGTAGGACTGATCGGACTCGGAACCGTCGGTGGTGGAGTCGTACGTATGCTCAAACAACATCATGATGCCTATCTGCGGGATCAAGACATCGACCTCAACCTCGTCGCCGTCGCCTCGCGCGAACCTTCGGAGGCCGAGACGCTCGGTGTGAGCGATATTTTCTCCACGGACGGAAACGACGTCGTCAACCACCCCGATGTGGATATCGTCATCGAGCTGGTGGGCGGCACCACCTTCGCAAAGGATTTCGTCGTAGCCGCCTTAAATAACGGCAAGCACGTCATCACCGCCAACAAGGCGCTGATCTCGGCCTGCGGTAACGAGTTGATGAAGTTGGCCGGCGAAAAAGGTGTGGAGATCGCCTTCGAGACCTCCGTCGGCGGCGGTATCCCGATCATCGGCCCGCTGCGTCACAGCCTGGCCGGCAATCAGATCCAGTCTGTGGTGGGCATCGTCAACGGCACCACCAACTACATGCTCACCCGCATGAGCGAA
>DOMT01000055.1:0-855 GCA_003509825.1 Coriobacteriia bacterium | reverse complement strand
ATCGCGATTCTGTCCACCATCGCCTTCAATACCGATGTGCGTATCGAACAGGTGCCGGTGGAGGGCATCACCAAGATCACTCCTATCGACCTGGACATCGCCCGTGAGATGGGCTACACCATCAAACTTCTGGCCATCGCCAACCGCACCCCCGACGGTATCGACATCCGCGTGCATCCCACGATGCTGCCGGTCTCGCACCAGCTCTCCAACGTCACCGGGGTCTTCAACGCCATCTACGTTACCGGCGATNNAAACCATGTTCTTCGGCGAGGGCGCCGGTTCCGGTGCCGCGGCATCGTCCGTGGTCGGAGACCTTATCGAGGTTGCACGTCACATGGCCTTCCGCGAGCAGATCAAACAGCCGGTCTGGGACAGTGAGGGTCTGTCGATCCGCCCGATCGACGAGCTGGAGACCAGCTACTACCTGCGCCTTCCGGTCAGCGACCGCTCGGGCGTGCTGGCGGCGACCGCTCAGGTGTTCGCCGAGCACGACGTCTCCATCTATTCGATGGTCCAGCACGGTGCCCAAGACGGCAAAGCCGAGCTCATCTACGTAACCCACACCGCCAAGGAATCCGCCATCCAGGCAACCATCGAGGGCCTCAAGGGTACGGACGTCCTCGCGGGCGAACCGGTGCTCATCCGTATAGAAAACTAGGGAGTGGGCGAGCGGCTGTTACCGCCCGATCGATGAAATCGAATGACGAGCAAGCGAGACCCCCGGAGCAGGGGGTCTCGTTGTTGAGGGGAAGGTCCGGCTGTGCCGCATCCCACACAAACCGCAGCGAACAGCCAAACCGCTGCCCTCTTCCACGTCTCTTTTCAAACTCTGCGCAGCCACAGCATCGTTGC
>DOMT01000163.1:2262-2504 GCA_003509825.1 Coriobacteriia bacterium | reverse complement strand
TTGTGGTCCACCATGTTGAAGCGCCACTGAATGGTAGCCCCGGCATCGGCGGAGGGTTTTAAAATCACATTACGCTCGAAGCGCGAATCCACGACCCGCACGATCGAGCAATCGAAGCAGTTTTCGACGGAGCCTTCCGGCGCCGCTATAAATGAGGCGCGCACGGCCAGGTAGGCCACATCATCGGGGACCGGCTCTGCGGTTTTGAGCCTGATACCCCACGCCAAGGCCTCAACTTCATA
>DOMT01000163.1:0-2227 GCA_003509825.1 Coriobacteriia bacterium | reverse complement strand
ATTTCTTCCGTGCCGGCTATCTGTTGCAGGCGGCCGTCGTCGATCACCGCGATACGGTCGCAGAATCTGAAGGCCTCGTCGATATCGTGGGAGACATAGACGATGGTACCCGGAAACTCATCGAACAGATCCATCAATCCCTGCTCGAGCGAGGCTTTGAGGTGGGCGTCCAACGCGGAAAAGGGCTCGTCGAGGGCAAGTATCTTAGGCTCGGCCGCCANNCGCTGTTGCTGGCCTCCCGAAAGACGTATCGGATAACGCTTGCCGAAGCCTTCGAGATCGAAGCGCTTGAGCTGCTCGGAAACACGCGCATGCACCTCGGCCTTGGAAAGGTCCCCGGGCATACCCGCAGCGATGTTTTGCGCCACGGTGAGATTGGGAAACAACATGTAGTTTTGGAAGAGCAGTGCGGTTTTACGCTGCTGCGGGCTGAGGTTGATGTTTTTCTCCGAGTCGAAGAAAACCGTATCCGCCACCTCGATACGTCCGCTATCGGGCTTTTCCAGCCCGGCGATGCAACGCAGCGTGAGTGATTTGCCGCCGCCCGAAGCTCCGAGCAGACCGAGGGTCTCGTTACCCGCCTCGAAAGCCACATCCAGCTCGAAGGTAGGAAACGTTTTTTTGATATCCACATACAAACTCATCGTTTAACCGCCCCTTCACCGCTGTCGGAGCCAAGCTTGCGATAGCGCTGTGTGCGCGCGGCATACCGGTTGACGAACAGGATGACCACGAACGAGAACAGGATGACCACGAAGACCCAAAACGTAGCCACATCGGAGTGCCCGCCCATCCACTCGAAGTAAATGGCTATCGGCATGGTCTGGGTGACGCCGGGGTAGTTGCCCGCAACGAACAGGGTCGCACCGAACTCGCCCATGGCCCGGGCGAACGCCAAAACGGTGCCGGCGGCGATGGAGGGCCAGGACAGCGGCATGGTCAACTTGAAGAAAATATGACGCTCACTCCAACCGAGGGTGCGGGCGGCATCCCCGAGCGAGGGGTCGAGTCCCTCGAAAGCCCCGCGGGCCGTGCGATACATCAGCGGAAACGAAACGACGATGGCCGCGATCACCGCGGCGGGCCAGCTGAAGATGAGTTCGATGTTCATGCTGAGCAGCCACTGCCCCAAAGCCGTGGAGTTGCCGAAGGCCACCAGCAGCAAAAAACCGCAGACGGTGGGCGGCAACACCATCGGAATGGTGAGGATGGAGTCCAGGATGTCTTTAAAGCGGTTGCTGATGCGCTGCGAGAACCACGCTGCCAGCAATCCGAGCACGAAGACGAACAGCATCGCCACCACCGAGGTGCGCAACGACACCCAAAACGGTCGGAAGTCGATGGAGGTGAGAAAGGCCCGAAAAGCCTCGAAGCCCTCGGGCTGCTTGCTGATCGACAGGCTTTGGGCCGACACCAATAAACCCGATTCGCTGAAGAGCGCGCCCGAGGAGGCATCGTTTCCCTGCTCGTCATAGATGCAGGTGTAGTAATAACCCGGCTCCAACTGCACACCGAACTCGTAGCGGTATCCCCCTTCGACCACGGAGGTTTCGGAGGTGTACTCGTAGGTGAGCGAGTTATTTGAAAGCGTGATTCCGCCGTTGGAGGCCCGGGCGTCGATGGCCTCGAGCAAGGCCTCGAAGCTCGCCGTTGCTTCGGAAGAAGCGATATCCAAACCCGACCCCGACGGCACGTACACCAGGGCCTTGCTCTCACTTACAACAACGACGGCAAAGGCGTTTTTAGCCGCCATCGGATAGCGATATCCGAAGTACGTGCCCTGGTACTCCCTGGCGGAGCCTTTATTGAAGCGTGTAAAGTCGGAGATGGCAAAATCAACGCCCTCGATGCGCGCCTCGGTGGCCTCGACGGACACCTCGACTTCTTGAGAATGTGCCGCATGTGCCTGCCCGAAGAAAATGCTCATAAAAAGGAGGCAGAGTGCCATAAAAACAACACTCCTGCCCCCTATGGCTGATATGTTCGCTACTTTCATCGACACAGCACCATGTTACCCCATATGCTTCCGCACGATAAATGTAAGTGACATCTAAATAACTTCGAAACCGAATTCACTCCAAATCTTCAGAGCTTCGGGGTCCGTCAGGCAAAAGTCCAAGAAATCAGCGGCCACCTCGGCGTTTTTACTATCCTTGAGTACGGCACCGGGATAGAGGATGGCCTTGTGGGCATCGGCAGGCACGGTAAAAGCCGTTTCGATACCGCC
>DOMT01000052.1:16986-17840 GCA_003509825.1 Coriobacteriia bacterium | reverse complement strand
AGCGTAACGTACCGGGCATCGCCGAAGCCATGCGCGCCAAATCCCTGGAGATCACCGGGCGAGCCATGCTCTCCCGCGCGGTCTGCATGCAACGCGGTAAAACCCTGGTGGTAAACCTGCCCGGCAGCCTCAAAGCCGCGACGGAGTGCTTCGACGCCGTCTACGAGCAGTTCGAGCACGCGATCCAGATGACCGCAGGCGGCGGCCACTGAGGGCGCCGGGGAACACCCGATCATAGGCGTAACATCGACCGGCAAAAAGAGCGGGCGATAAGGAAAAGTGGGGCGCTTTACCGGCGCCCCACTTTCGATTGAATAACGTTTTCTATCCCGCCAGTTTGCCGAAGTCGGCCACGTCTTTGAAGACCGCTACGAAACGGTTGAGGAGGCGTAGACGGTTAGTGCGCAGTTTCTCGTCCTTATCCATGATCATCACTTCCTCGAAGAAGGTGTCGATGGGAGCGCGCAGCGACGCCAAGAACTCCAGGGCGTGGTTGTATTGCCCCTTCGCCAAAGCGCTCTTAACACCCTCCGCAACCTTGTCGATGGCGTTGTCCAGGGCGATCTCGGGCTCGCCGAGCAGCGTTTTATCAATGTCACAGCCGAGCGCGGCATCGCGCAGATTGTTGGCGCGCGCGTAAGCGACGGCGAGGTCTTCAAACAGTTCGGGCTCCTTGTTGCGCGCCGTCATCAGAGTCTCGCAGCGGGCAAGCATGTCCACGGGCTCGAAGACACCCGAGGCGAGCACGGCGTAGACCGTGTCGGCCGAATAACCTTTGTCGCGGGCGATGACCTCGAGACGGGCACTGAAGAAGTCGCAAACCTGCTTGAAGGTCTTATCGCTGTCGAAATCCA
>DOMT01000052.1:13264-16927 GCA_003509825.1 Coriobacteriia bacterium | reverse complement strand
AAAGGGGTCGGAGGAGCCGGTGGGACCCTGGTTGATGGCAAAGATGCCGCAGACCGTATCGAGTTTGTCGGCCAGCGCTACGATCCTGCCCTCGAAGACCGATGAGATGTCGTCACCGGCAAAACGCGGGCGGTAGTGCTGCTCGATGGCCACGGTTACCTCTCTCGGCTCACCGATGGCCTCGGCGTAGTAGCCGCCCATCACACCCTGAAGCGACGTGAACTCCACGACCGCCTGGGTTACCAGGTCGGCCTTGCAGAGGAAGGCCGCACGCTTGGAGCGCGCGATCTGCGCTTCGTCGGCACCGCTCTTTGTGGCGAGAAACGCCGCGAGTGCCTCGATACGCCCGACCTTGCCACGCAGCGAGCCGAGCTTCTCGTGAAACACCACCTGCTCGAGATCGTCTACATAGCTATCCAGCGGACGTTTGAGATCCTCATGGTAGAAAAACGCCGCATCGGACAAGCGCGGACGGATGACGCGCTCGTTTCCGTAAGTGATATCCGAGTTATAGGCGGGCGAACCGTTGGAAACCACGATGAACTTGTTAGAGAGCTTGCCGGCGGCGGTAACCTCTTTGCCGTTCTCGTCGACTTCTCCCACATCGGTTACCTCGTAAAGCGGGAAGTAACGCTGATGCTTAAGCATGGCGTCGATGATGATCTCAGGCGGTACCTGTAAATATTCTTCATCAAACTGCCCCACCAACAGTGTGGGGAACTCCACAAGGTTTACGACCTCGTTAAACGTACTTTCGGGCACATAGGCCTTAAGTCCGGTGTTCTCCTCGATACCCTTGATCTGCACGCGGATCTTAGCCGAGCGCATCTCACCGGATGCTTCCACCCAGGCCTTGGTGAGCTGCGAGGGGAACTCGTCGGCGCTCGTGATCTCGATGGCATCCGGAGCGATCAAACGATGGCCGTAGCTGACGTTGGAGGCGATGATATCGGCGAAACGCACGGGGATGATACACTCGCCCCACAGCGCCACAAGCCAGCGAACCGGGCGGATGAAGCGCTCCTCGGTGCTGCCCCAGCGCATGGATTTTTGCCAGGTCAGATCGCCTATAAGCTTCGCCAGAAGTTCGGGGAGCACCTTGACGGTCTTGCGGGCCAATATCTCCACCTGGGCGAAGACGTATTCCACATCGCCTTCTTTGGCGCGTGACAAAGCCTGCACCGCCACGCCTTTTCCGCGGGCGAAACCTTCCGCAGCTTTGGTGGGATTGCCCTCGGCGTCGAAGGCGATGGAGCAGGCGGGGCCCTTGAACCTTTGCACCAGCGGGGTTGACTCAACCGCCAGGCGTTTGACCTCGAGTATCAGACGACGCGGCGTGGAGTGCACGGTGATGCCGCCATGCTCCAGGCGGGCATCGCCCAAAGCGGCTTCGGTCAGTGACTTAAGCTGCTTGGTCGCTGCGGCCAGAGGCGCAGCGGGAATCTCCTCGGTACCGATTTCGAATATGAGAGTCGCCGGTTTGTCGGGAGCGATGTCGGTGGGGGCCGTGTCCCTGGAGGAGGTTTCCGCAACCACATCGATCACCGCGTCGGCATCGACGGAATCATCGACTTCCTCGGCGGCATCGGCTTGACCCTCGAAGGACTGCGCATACGCCACACAGCAAGCTTTGGCCAGAGTGCGAACCCTGAGGATGTAGCCCATACGCTCGGTTGCCGAGATGGCACCGCGGGCATCCAGCAAGTTGAAGGTATGTGAGCACTTGAGCACGCAGTCGTAAGCCGGCAGCGGCAGGCCTGCCTCCAAGATGTTGAGGCACTCCTTCTCCCAGCACTCGAACTCGTTGAAGAGCAAAGATGTGTCGGCCACCTCGAAGTTGTAGGCCGAGAATTGTTTTTCGTTTTCCAGGTAAACGTCGCCGTAGGTAAATACCGTGCCCTCTTCGCCCTTAGACCAGATGATGTCAAACACCGAGTCCACGCCCTGGATGTACATGGCCAAACGCTCAAGACCGTAGGTGAGCTCCACGGGGATCGGCTTACACTCCAAGCCGCCCACCTGCTGAAAGTAGGTGAACTGGGTGATCTCCATACCGTTGAGCCAAACCTCCCAACCCAGGCCCCAGGCACCGAGCGTGGGGGACTCCCAGTCGTCCTCCACAAAACGCACGTCGTGGTTACTCGTATCGATGCCGATGGCACGCAAAGACTCCAGGTAGAGCTCCTGCACGTTGTCGGGTGAGGGCTTGATGAGAACCTGGAACTGATAGTAGTGTTGCAGGCGGTTGGGGTTCTCGCCGTAACGTCCGTCGGTGGGACGACGCGAGGGTTGCACGTAGGCGGTCTTCCAGGTGCCCGGGGAAAGCGAACGCAGTGTGGTTGCGGGGTGAAAGGTGCCGGCTCCGACCTCGTTGTCGTAGGGTTGCAAGATAACACAGCCACGGGCGGCCCAAAATCTTTGAAGCTCTAAGATAATCTCTTGGAAAGTCACGCTTTGATCCTTTCATCCTCTGCGCAAAACGGACGACGGAGCCGACCGCCGCCCTATTCCTCACATTGTATCGAAGACGACGGCGCCGTCTTCGACTTTTTCCCAACAAACCCTCAGATCGCCCCGAACCTATCCAACGGCCAGACCCTGAACAGTGCCTTGGCTATCAGATCTTCCCGGGCAACAGCGCCGAAATATCTGCTGTCCAGCGAATTGGTGCGATTGTCTCCCATAACCCACACATGGTCGGCCGGGATCGTATAGGGATAATTTATCGTAACTCCGGCGGGAAAGAGAGACCCGGTACCCATTGTACAGGAGGCTGGGTGGGGCCCAGGGCCAGTCNNAGGGATAATTTATCGTAACTCCGGGCATCTCCTCGAGCGGATTGCTCTGCTTGCCCTTGGTATACGGCTCGTCTAAAACCTTGCCGTCGATGAGCACCCGCCCCCCCTGAAGGTCGACGGTTTGCCCGCCCACCGCGATGCAACGCTTGATGAGGATCCGGCCTTCCTGGGTGGGATCATCGAAGGTGATGATGTCGCCCGGTGCGGGCAGTCCGAAGTTCATGCTGATCTTTTCCGCAAAGATCCGGTCTCTGACCTGCTCGTTTCCCATAATGGTGGGCTCCATCGAGCCGGTGGGGATCTCGTATTGGTCAACGACGAAGGTTTTGAGCAACGTCGAAGCCACGATCGCCACAACCAAGATGACGGCGATTTCGATGATCTCCCTGAACAGGCGTTTTCCCTTTGTCTTTTGTTCGGGCCGCGGCCGTTTGAACTCCCGCTCAGGTCCTACGAAGTCGTATTGTTGATCCATTGGAGATTAAAACCCGCTCCCGGTATATTCCTCGGCTAACGCCCGCTCTTCTTCACTCAGGTGCGCCTGCTCCAAAAGATCCGGGCGCAACCGTGCGGTTTTAATTATAGACTGTTTGCGCCGCCATTCAGCTATCAATCGATGGTGACCCGAAAGAAGCACTTCCGGCACCTGCATGCCGCGATACTCGGCGGGGCGGGTGTATTGCGGGTACTCAAGCAGCCCGTCGGAGAAGGATTCGTCGACGGAAGACATTTCGTCGCCGAGCGCACCGGGAAGTAGCCGACAGACGGCATCGACGACCACCATCGCGGCGAGTTCACCCCCGGTAAGGATGTAGTCGCCCAAGCTGAGGCAGAGATCCGCCCTGCTGTAAACCCGCTCGTCGAA
>DOMT01000052.1:11281-13257 GCA_003509825.1 Coriobacteriia bacterium | reverse complement strand
CTCCTCGGCAACACGCTGATCGAACACCTTGCCGGCGGGGGTAAAAAAGATCACGGTAGGCTTTTCGGGGGACCCGGTAGGCAAACACAACGCCCCCTCGCCTTCCGTTGCCTTAGCGCTCTCTACCGGCGTCTTACCTGCCCCGAGCAGCTCGTCGAGAGCCTCGAAGACGGGCTCCGGCTTCATGAGCTGTCCGGCACCCCCGCCGTAGGGTACGTCGTCGGTGGNNCGTGGGTCCAATCCCTGAGATCGTGAGCCACGAAGTTAAATATCTGTGCCTTACGGGCCCGTCCGAGAATCGAGAGACTCATGGCTTCGTTGAACATCTGCGGGAACACCGAGAGCGTTTCTATCAGCATCAGACGTTCAGCTCCAAAAGTCCCTCGGGCAATTCCACCGTCACCGTCTTTTCATCGAGAGCTACGATGAAGTCCTCCACCACGGGAATCAGCACCTCGCCGTAGGCGCCGTCTACCACCCAGAGCTCCTGTGCCTTACCGAGGCGTTCCTCTATGATGGTGCCGATGCTACCGTGCTTCACGCTGATGACCTCGAGCCCCACGGCGCTCTCCTGCACAAAACTCTCCAGGTCGGTACAATCGCTTTTCGGCAGCAAAAGATAGCGCCCGACGAGTTGCTGGGCGGTCGTTCTATCGTCTATGCCGGATAATTTGAGAATCGAAGTGTCACCCGCGGCCCCGTCCCCCTTGAAGGGTGTGGCGGCGGTGACCGGTGCGAAGCGGGGCAGCTTGAAGTCGGGCGGTACGATGGCCGGCTTTCTGCCCTGCCAAAAATGCAGAGGAAGGTTGTAGTCACTGACGACTACAACCTCTCCGGTTAGTCCTTTAGCTCGGGTAATCTGCGCTATGCGACGGTATCGCGACAAAACTCCATCATCCATCCGCAAAGCGTCAGTCAATGACCTCAACTTCGATACGAGATCCATCCGAGTATGACGAAAGTGCCCTGACCAGCGTTCTTATCGACTTGATAATGCGACCCTGTCTGCCGATGACCTTTCCGATGTCATCGGGCGAAACACGGATCTCCACAATGGTGGCATCGCCCTCTTCACTGCAGGACACCTGCACCTGCTCGGGGTCATCTACCAAAGCCAGTACGATTTCACGCACCAATCCCGCGGCGTCACCTTGCTCGGACATGTTTATGCCTCTTCTTTTGCCTTGGCTATCAGTTTTGCAACCGTCTCCGTGGGTTGCGCACCGTTTTTGATCCAGGTATCGACCTTCTCCAGATCCAGCTTGATCAGCGCGGGCTCGACACAGGGGTTGTAACGTCCCACTTCCTCGATGAAGCGACCGTCACGCGGTGCCTGCGCGTTGGCGACGACTACACGGTAGTAGGGCCTTTTCTTGGCGCCATGCCGCGCCAGACGAATCTTAACTGCCAAAACGTACTCCTTTTTTACTTACTATCAATCGGTTTACCGGAGTTTGACCGGTTGCTGACTAAAATATTGCGACGGACTATTATACACAAAGAAACGCTGCTTATTCTTCCAAATAGTCCTTGAGCTTGCTTGAACGCGACGGATGACGCAATTTTGCCAGGGTTTTGCTCTCGATTTGGCGGATGCGCTCGCGCGTAACGCCGAATTCCCGGCCTACTTCTTCTAAAGTGCGCGGGTGTCCGTCTTCCAGGCCGAAGCGCAGTGAAATCACCTTGCGCTCCCGCTCGGCCAAACCGTCGAGCACTTTGCCCAGCTGCTCCTGTAACATGGAAAAGCTCGCGGCATCGGGCGGCACCACTGCCGAACCGTCCTCGATGAAGTCGCCCAGCTGGCTATCTTCCTCTTCACCAATGGGAGTTTCGAGCGAGACGGGCTCCTGGGAGATCTTTTGGATCTCGCGGATGCGGTCGGCCGGCATACCCATACGCTCGCCGATCTCCTCGGGCGAGGGTTCGCGGCCCAACTCCTGCAACAGCTGGCGCTGGATGCGCACGAGCTTGTTGAT
>DOMT01000052.1:11015-11241 GCA_003509825.1 Coriobacteriia bacterium | reverse complement strand
GTAGGTGGAGAACTTGAAGCCCTTCATGTAGTCGAACTTCTCCACCGCACGGATCAAACCGAGATTACCTTCCTGGATGAGATCCAAAAACAGCATGCCACGACCGACGTAGCGTTTGGCGATAGAGACCACCAGCCTCAAGTTGGCCTCGATGAGCTGTTGTTTGGCGTCCAAGCCCACCTGCTCGATCCTGGTCAGACGGCGTTTTTCGCGGCGCTCCAGCTCG
>DOMT01000052.1:2556-10961 GCA_003509825.1 Coriobacteriia bacterium | reverse complement strand
CCGATCTCCTTGAGGTACATACGCACCGGGTCGCCGGTGAGCAGCACCGTGGAGGAATCGGTGGGCTGGCGCTTTTTGCCGCCCTTGCCCTTGGTGGTAACCTTGGGCAACACGATGTCGATGGCCTCGGCACTCTTCAGCTCGTCATCGGGTATGCCGTCCAAAAGATCGTCGTCGGAAAGACCGACCGACGAATCGATGTCATCGTCGCCGAGGTCCATGGTATCAACGTCGCCGGGCGCTTCCATCTCCATCTCGGAATCGTCGGAATCCAACTCCACGATGATGTCTTGCGCCTTCAGGTACTTGTTCACCGCTGTCATCTGCTTGTCGGAAATGTCGTATTCCGAAAAGAACTCCCGAGCTTCGGTTTCGGTGATAGACCCGACCTTTTTGTATCCGGACACCAGTTTTTTCAGCTCCGGCTCAAGCATTTCGATTTCGGCCGGCAACTGTTTCTTGGAGGTATCAGCCACATTGTTCCTTTCCTGGGGCAACACACGTGCAACGAGATGTTTTGTAAGATAATCCTCTATCGAAGCGCTTGATAAGGGGCATATCGCTTCGCAAAGTGATGAACCTTGTAGTATAGAATACTTGCTATATAATTACCATCTTTTACCCGCCTCCGCTGTGTTCGGTTCCAAACCGTTCCATTCGACCCGACAGAATCGACAGGCGGTTCGAGCCGAGCGCTCCGGAGATACGCGAGCTTTCTACGAGGCTGCCGTGGGGTGGGCGGCATACATGATCGCGGCCTTCAGCTCGGGATCACGCATCGCCAGGATCATGTTGGTTGTCAGCCAGCTCTCGATCGTGCCCACGTCAAAGCCCTCACTCCCGTCGATGACCAGCGCATACATCTCCTCATGTTTAAGCAACTCGATCATCGCATCCGTAAGTTGTATCTCGCCGCCCGCGCCGGGAGGTGTTGTGGACAAAAGCTCCATGACTCGCGGTGAGAGCAGATATCTGCCGAAAATCGCCAGGTCGCTCGGTGCCTCATCGATCGGCGGCTTTTCCACCAACCCGTTCACGCGCCACACATCTCCCTCGGCATTCAAAGCCTCACCCGAGATGACGCCGAAGCGATTTACCTGATCATGGGGAACTTTAAACACCGCGATCACACTCGCCCCGCCATGCTCTTTGCTTATGGAGAGCATGCGTGGCAATATCGTATTGTCGGGAACGATCACATCGCCGAGCAAAACGTAAAACGGNNTCGCCAGCACCTTATCCGCCGCCATCATCACCGCATGACCCAGCCCCAGGGCCTCATGCTGAAAAACGAACGATACCGGCAGCTCCCCGGCCTTTTTCACCCCGTCGGCAAAACCGCTCTTACCCACCTTTTCGAGGTGCGCCACGAGCGCCCCATCGGCGGCGAAGTGCGCTTCGATAGCGGGTTTTTGTTCGCTGTTGACGATCACCACCTCATCGGCCGAGGCCTCCAGGCCTTCCTCCACCACATACTGGATGGTGGGCTTGGTGAGCACCGGCAGCATTTCTTTGGGCACGGCCTTCGTCGCAGGCAGGAAACGTGTTCCCAGGCCTGCAGCCGGAATAATCGCTTTCATGACGATCCTCTTTCTATTCCATTTCTTCGATTTCGGCGTTTTCCACGAGCCACTTGTTGGCCTTATTGCGCAGGGCGGCTTCCTCGATCATATACATGCGTCCCGTGGCCTCGAACTCGCTACGGGCCTCGAACTCACGTCCAGGCGCCATCATGCGAAAGGTGTCGACTATGTCCTGATCGTTAACACTGAGCTTGAGGTGACGGGCCAATGCGTCGAGACTGAAGCCCTGCACCAAAACCTCACGGGTCTGCATCATCAACTGCATCGAAAACGTCTGCTCGCCACCTGCCTGCTCGATATATTCCTGCAGCGTCTTGCCTTGGGATTGCAACTGCTGCTGCATATTTTGCACGATATCGTCGCGGGTGAGCTCATAGAGTTCGTCGGCGATCGGCCCCTTCATGCGCTTGGCAAACTCCGAGGCGGCCGAGTAGTTTTTCATGTTCTCGAGCTCTTTGTTGCGCGCCGCCAAACCCTGGCGACGAACCTCTTCGCGCAGCTCCGCCACCGTCTTGAGCGGCAGCATGTTTTGAGCCACCCACTCGTCGGTAACGGTGGGAACCACCCGTTTTTGCACCTCGGTGAGGCCGATGGTAAAGGTAAAGGTCGCAGGCGCGGTAGCCTCCGGATCCCCGGCAAAATCCATATTGAAAAACGGCGAGGCGACGTCGAAGGTCTTGCAGTCGCCCGGTTTCATGCCGAGCAGGTTGTCGTCGAACTCCTTAGGCATGAACTCCATGCCGAGCGTGTAGTTACGGGCATCGGCGTTGAGGTTTTTGACCTCCTCACCCCTCGCGTCCAACGTTTTGATGGAAAACAGCACGTCGTCGCCTTCTTTGACGGCGCGGTCTTCATCCTTTTCATAGGTTGCGCGGCTGTCGGCCAGCGCGGCGATCTGTTGGTCGATCTCCTCTTCGGCGATGCTCACCTTGGGTATGCGGATCTTCACCGGACTGAAGTCGTCGATCTCATAAATCGGCTTCTTGTGGGCCTCGACGGTAAACTCCAATTCCTTGGCCGGATTGACCTTGATACCTGTCGTTACCACCTTGGGAGGCCCGATGATCTGGGCCTTATCCTCGGTTACGGCAAAGGGTGCCAAGAAGTTCATGACCTGAAAGTCGATGAAGGAGGTGTAGTAGGCCTCGCCGACCTTATCCTTAACGGCCTTGGTCAGCCCACCGGGCTCGTTCATGACCTGCGGCGACAAGCCGTTTTGCATGGCGAGCTGGATCTCGATGAAGCGAATCGCTTCCTGCACCTTTTCGGGCGGTGCCACTACCTTGAGACGGATCTTTCCCTCCGGTGTTTCACTTCTTTTGACTTTCATCCACGCTCCTCATCATCAACACCCTCATTCGAATATATAAGCGTGAATTTTAGCAAAGAATCACGTCGTAAAGTGCAGCTTGCCGCACTCGTTTCCAACTTGTGCCATAATTTACAGGTCATACTTATGTTGAAGGGAAGGCAATTGGATATCACAGTTGACGAGATACATTTCGGCACCGACGGATGGCGAGCCATCATCGGTGAGGATTTCAACCAACGCTCCGTTGCACGGGTGAGCGCCGCGGCGGCCAAAGTCTTCGGGCTGCAAAAAATCGAGTTGCAAAACAGCGGTAGTGAAGACGTTGCGTCCGACGCCAACACCATTCTCATCGGCTACGACTGCCGGCGCGATGCCGGACGTTATGCCGCGCTGGTTGCTACGGTGCTGGCCGATGCGGGATTCGATGTGCTGGTATCCGACCGTTACTGCCCCACGCCGGCGCTGTGCTGGACCATCGCCCACAACCCCGCGATCATCGGCGGCATGATGCTCACCTCGAGCCACAACCCCGCCGAATACCTGGGGATCAAGCTGCGTATGCAGGACGGCGGCGCCTCTCCCAAACAATTTACCGACGAGGTGGAGCTGGCACTCGTCGATGAGCTGCCCGCGTGTTTCGATGAAGCGGTAGCAGCCTTCGAGGCGGCTGTCAACGGTACACCCGAGCATCCGGCCGCCCCGCTTGCCGAGGCACCCCGCCTACGGTTCGGCGATATCATGGAAACCTACCTGGCCGCGCTTTTGCATATGGTGGACGACGATGTCATCCGCAAGGCCGGACTCAAAATCGTACTCGACCCGATGTACGGCGCGGGACGCAGCTATCTGGCCGGGCTGTTTGAAGCACTCGGAGTCGAGGTGGTGGAGGTCAACGGAGACAACGACCCGAGCTTCAACGGACTACACCCCGAGCCGATTTTGCCCTGGGTCGAAGTCGGGGCCGACAAGGTGGCCGAACTGGGCTACGACGCCTGCTTCATCACCGACGGCGATGCCGACCGCATCGGCGCGATCGACGACACGGGCAGCTATGTGAGCTCACACCGCATACTCACCCTGCTCATCGGACACCTGGTGGCCAACCACGGCAAAACCGGGCGTGTCGTCCGCACCCAGGCGGGCTCGTCGCTGCTCAAACGACAATGCGAGCGACTGAAGCTGGAACTCACCACAAAACCCATCGGATTCAAGTGGATCTACGAGGAGATGCTCAAAGGCGGCGTGCTCATCGGTGGAGAGGAATCCGGCGGCATGGGCATCCCGTCGCACGTACGCGAGCGCGACGGCCTGTTGATGTCGCTTCTGGTCAGTGAACTGATGGCCGTCGAGGGCAAGAACCTCCGTGAGCTCGTGGAGGCCCTGCTCGCCGAACTAGGCGTGCTGGAGTACGCCAGACGCGACCTCAAGCTCACCCAGGGGCAAAAGGATGCCTTCCTGGCCACCCACGTCTTCTCGGGCGCCGTGGGTCGCGAACACTATCAGGAGTTGTTCGATGCGGTTAACGAGCAGGTGATCGAGGTAAACAAGGGCGACGGCATCAAGTTCAGCTTGGCCTCCGATGCCTGGCTGCTGATTCGCCCCTCCGGCACCGAGCCGCTGGTGCGCGTCTACGCCGAAGCGGCAAGCATGGAGCAGGTAGAGGCATTGCTGGATATCGGCTGCGCACTGGCCAAAGGATAGACTACCCGACAGGCTGAAGCCCTAACGTAAAAGAGGACCCGAGGGTCCTCTTTTTTGTGCCTTGTTGTTGCCTGATACTACTTGGTGTGCCTGCCGGTGCGAATGCGCCTGCGAGAAGACACCATGAAGGCCAGGCCCGCATTAATCAGCAGTACCATGATCAGAATCAGCGACGGAGAACTGTCACCGGTTTGAGGAACGGAAGTAGCGGTGGTGGTGGGCGGAGTCTCGGCTGCAGGTGTTTCTACAACGACTTCGGGCAGCACCGTGACGCTGGCGGTGTAGGTCTTGACGTCACCGTTTTGCGCGGTGACGGTGTAGGCCACGGGAGAAGTAAAGTCCTGTGCACCTGCGGGAGTGTAGGTCGCAAACTCGCTCACAGCGACGACGGGCGTAAGATCCGTCACATCGGTACCGAAGGGCACCTCGACGACGATAGTCGTGCCATCGACGACACCCGCATTGCCGGCGATGACGAACGAGGTGATGTCATTGGCGGCAGAGGGAGGAGCCACCGTCACATTCAGGGTATAAACCGCCAGGGTCCGGCCGTCTTCACCGGTAACGGTATAGGTCACGGGCTTGGAGAAATCCGGAGTGGCAGGGTCGGAGACGGCGGACACGCCGGTAAAGTCGAACTTCGGTGTCAGAGACTTGAGGTCGGTTCCGTAGGGCACGGTCACGGCAATTGTCTTAGCGCCCTGATCGATACTTGCGTTAACCTCGTCGGCACTGCCCGGCAACACGATCCGGAACGTGTCCATTGTGGGGGGCTTGGGAGCAGCCACCGTCACCGTTACCGTGTAGGTCTTGGGCGTGGTACCCTCCAAGCCGGTAACGACGTATTCCACAGAACCGGCGAACTTCACATCGGCCGTGACAGGGCTGGACGACTTCGCGCCGTTAAGCGTTTCACCGGTGTAGGTGACGACGGTTTTCAAGTTGTTATCAAGGTCGGTGCCGTAGGGCACTTCCGCGGTGATCTTGCCGGTGGCTTGATCGATATTTGCAGCAACATCGTCTTTACCCGGCACCTTGATCACAAACCTATCGATCATCGGAGTCGGAGGAGTCCATGCGGGAATTTCTGTAATCAAGCTGATAGTCCCCTGGAAGGTCTCGGTCGCGGATATGGCATTCACATGCACTGAAAGAGCCGGAACCTTTGCGGCATGTTTGTTGTCTTTCCACTCATCGACCTTGGCGAAATTCGGATCCGAAGGCGACCAACTCACATTGATCTCATTTGCACCGACACTCATCGTGCCCTCGTTGAGCAGCCAGCTTTTTTCGGCAGAGCTGGACAGATAACCGAATCCGTATTCACCCACACTGTCGCTCGTGAATCTAACCTTTGCCTGATACATACCCGTGCGCTCAACGGTAAGGTCGGTAATGGTGGGAACGTAGACAACATACACATCGTACATACGATAGTTATTTGCCGAATCCGCAACCACATACCGTACCGGCACATTCGGGGTAAAGGTCACCTTAGTGGTCACGTCCGAAGGTTTCTCGCCGACAAGCACGGCTCTGTCTTTGCCGGTATCCGTGAACACCTCAGGTGCCACGTTCTCAAACAAGGTGCCCTTCGGTGCATAGAGGAAGATATGGGATCCGTCTATCACACCCTCCACGCCCTTGACCTTGAAGGCTGTGATCTCTTTGGTCAGGGTTTCATCGTAGGCCGGCATGGGATAGGGTCCGTAAGCAGTGATTGTAGGAGACCCGTTAACGTCATACGTTGCCTGCACTTTAACCTGAGCCGCCTGTGCTACCTCAGGCGCATCGAATACCACGAAATTAGTTCCCGGTGAAGAATAATCGGAATAGTATGTCTTCGTCGATATACTGGTACCGGCTGCATCCAAAAAGTCCAACGACAGTCTCCCCGGACCCGCAGCATCAAACCGGACTTCGATTTCCGTTTCGGTCAAACGTTTGATCTCCACTTTATCGATGTTCAAAAGACCGTAGGTTCCACTCTCGGTACCTGCCGGCTCCTCGACCGCAGTTGCATCCGCAAGCGTCTCAACCGTGGGCATTTCCGCCTCAGCATCGGCCTTAATCGCTCCGACACCCTCTGCCGACAAGACATCGGCATCCGGATCGACAACTGTACCGAGCGTCACATCCGTGATCGCGACAACGTCACTTTCGACAACATCGCCCTCGACGTTTTCATCGAACTCCGTCGCGCTATTCGGAGCAGCTACATCCTCCACCGCTTCTTGAGCAGCCGATGCGGTGTCTACAGCCTCCCCGTTTGCAAAACCGAGTGTCGGCAATGCCAAACTGCTTGCGAGTGTCAAAGACAAAACAAAGGCGAGCACCCTGTTTTTCTTCAGGCCATCAATCATGTTTCCCATACCTTGCACTTCCTTACCCTTAGCTCTTTACTGCACGAAAACCAGTTCCGAAAATCCTGATTTTCGGAACATTGAAACCTCTGTAAATGAACTTCTCCCACCGCACATGTTATATCCCACGAATTTCAGTATAGCAGCTTGCTATTGCTTTTAGACAGAGTGCGTGCAGGTTTTTTTCTTTTTTGCTCTATTGCCCCTTAAAAACCGCAGACGGCAAGCAAGGGTAGGTAAAGGCAGTGCCGAACATCGGTTGCTCCCTGTGGCTGCGGTAAAACCTCCCTACCCTTAACCGCCGGCTGCCTGTCGGCAACACTCACGCCGCCCATCAGTGCAGCGCGCTACAGTGCTCCCGGCTCATCAGGCGCGTCGAAGAACAGGTGCAGGGCAACCACGGTGGACCAACCGCCGCCTGTGACTGCTTTTACATGCCGTAGGTATGTCATAGCCGCCCTGTTGCGCGGGCTGACCACCTGGGAAGTTGCGATCGTCTTTAACATAGGGACGGGCATCGGTAGAAAAAGGACCCACCCGGATGGGCGGGTCCTCTCGTCTTTTGCCGAAAAGTGAACTGTTTCGTGTGGCGAAAAAGGCTCGCCTTACTTGTGCTCCTTGCCCCCATGCCCTGCTTCGCCGAGATCGTCCTCGCCGACGATGTTGTGCAGCTCGGGGTCGTACACCAACCCGCCATGCTCCTTCCAGCCGAACATCATCTTGGAGGGCGCAAGACCCTCGACGTTGGCCAGATAGGCATGCAGCAACATGAACAAGATGAACACGAACATCAAAAAGAAGTGGATGATACGGGTGATCATGATCGAGCCCACCAGCTCGTTAAAGGCCGCAAAGGGGCCGATGTTGGCCGTGGGTGCCCAGAGGCACAGCCCCGTAAAAGCCATGATCAGAATCAGCGCCGGAATCAGCACGTAGGTGATCTTTTGCGGCACTCCATACTTGCCACCCAGCGGGTGCTCTTTTTTCATGAACAGGTAGTATTTGATCCAGGCGCCGAGTTGGTGGCGGTTGTCCTTTTGCGGCAAAAAGCTCTTGTAGTCGGGCTCCAGCTTACGTGTGCCACCTGCGGGAGCGGATTTGACGATGAACGCCAACACCACACGCGCGAGGCAGTTGGCCACGAAGATCAACGCGCAGAACATATGCACTCCACGGGCGATGCCCATCAGCCCGGGAATAAAGGGGTAGTGGATGAGAAAGCCGGACAAAATCAACAGCACCATCGAAACCAGGTTGATCCAATGTGTGAACACAAACGGCAGCGGATGTGCCTCACGGTAATGTGCGAGATGTGCCATCTTACTTCACCCCCCAGGGACTCGTGACGGTGGAAAACTTCCTACCCGTCTTGGGCTCACTGATGTGAACCGCGCAGGCGATACAGGGATCGAAGCTGTGCACGGCACGCAGCGCATGGATCGGCTT
>DOMT01000052.1:0-2549 GCA_003509825.1 Coriobacteriia bacterium | reverse complement strand
CCATGGCCGTTTCCATCGGACCCTGCACACCGTCGCCGTCGCGCGGAGAGATATTCCAGGTGGAGGGGATGATGATCTGGTACTTCTTGATCACATCGTTTTCGGTCTTCATGTAGTGATAGAGTGCACCACGCGGGGCCTCCCACATGCCGGCGCCCTCGCCGGTTCTCGTGGAGGGTTCGGCGAAGGTCGCAACGTCGGCGGCACTACCGCCCTTGATGGCTGCGATCAGTTCGGTGATCCAATCCACCATCTTGTTGGCAACGTACTGGGTCTCGATGTTACGGGCGCCGGTACGACCGAGCGTGGAGTTGAGCACCTCGAGCTTGCCGGCCACGCCGAGCGCGGAAAGCACGCCGTCGATACCCTTTTTAATCTCGGGAACGTTGCGGTTGTAGGCCACGAGCAGACGCGAAAGTCCGCCGGCCTCGAAGGGCTTACCGTCGTAGCGGGGAGCCTTGTCCCAGGTGTACGGCATGTTATCCTTGGGATGGTCGCGCACGTCGGCCAGCGCATACTCGTCTTTGTACAGCGGTGCGGTGATACCCTGGCGCGGATTGATCGGCGTACCGTCGTCGNNCTTATCGTAAAACGAGTATTCCGTGGTCTCGGTGATGAGGCTTTCATCCCAATTCTGCACGGTCTTATACTTACTCTCGTTGAAGCTCCACACACCACCGGGCAGATAGCGCTCCTCGGGTTTGAAGCTCGGTGATTCGAAGACACCCCAGGCGATGTAGTTACCTGCGGTTTTGCCGTAGAAGAAGTCGCTCTCTTCACCCTCGGCCTCGAGATAGGCGCCGGCGATGGCCAGCGTGTCGGGGATCATCGTGTTGTTAACCCAAGCCTGTAGTCTCTTGGCGCTAAAGAGGATGTCGTCGAGTTTTTCCTCCGTGGGCACGAAGGTGGTGCCACCGGGCAGCGAACTCATGATGTGCGGCATCTTGCCGCCGATGATGCCGCTGATCTCGGAGGCTACGGCCTGCATCTCCAACGCCTCGAGATAGTGGGCGGTGGCGATGAGGTCCAGCTCGGGGCTGAGCTTATAGGCCGACTGGCCGTCATGGTTTTTGGCGTCGAACCAGTTGCCGGAGAAGATGGACAGCTGTCCGTTCTCGGCAAAGCCCTTGAGACGGCTTTGGATGCCTGCGAAGTCGGCTACCGTGGTGCCCGCGGCGTTGGCGAGTGCCAACGTGGCCTCCACGTCGGCCGAAAGCGCGTTGATCGGGTTGACGTAATCCAGCGCGGCCAGGTTGTAAANNAGTGCAAAAACTGTGCACCCTCCACGATATTACGGATGATACGTCCGGCGTTGGGCAGGTTCTTGTAAAAGGAGTCGTCGGCACCGTAGCTTTTCTCAGCGGCGATACAGGCGGCGTGGGCGTGCGAGACGGGGCAGACACCGCAGATGCGCTGGGTGATATACACGGCATCGGCGGCCGCTCGGTTTTCGAGCACCAACTCCATACCGCGAAACAGTCCACCCGAAACCCAGCTCTTGGTCACGAATCCGTCCTCGACCTCCATGTCGATACGGAGATGTCCCTCAATGCGGTTTACGGGATCGATGATCGAAGCGCCGTTGGGCTTGTTGCCCTTGGCGTTGCGCAGCATGTCTTCACTGACGGTTTTTATCTCTACATCCGGCATTATCTATCGCCTCCTTTCGCCTCGTCGTTGTTGTCTTGTGCGGCCTCGGCGGCTACCGGGGTTTTGCCTTGCGCGTTTTGCGACCTGACTTGGAGCACGGTGTCCGACACCGGGCCGATGGCCTGCTCGGGATGCTTCTTGTCCCAGGCACGCTCGGTCTCGAAGTCCGCACCACCCTTGGTACGACCCGTGACCTTCATACCGATACCGTGGGCCACCAGCGCCACGGCGAACACACCGGTAACCGCACCGGCGAGCACCATGGGCTGCACCGGCAGATCGCCGAACATGATCGGCCTGAAGCGCTTGAGGAAGGGGGCGTTGGTGTCCACCCAGTTATGGCCGGCCTTAAGCGGATTGGCCTGGGCACAGCCGACACAGGGGGCACCGGACTCAACGCACCAGCTGCTGCGGCGGTTCCAGCGCACGATCGGACAGTTGCTCTTGGTCTGCGGACCCTTGCAACCCACGGGATAGAGGCAGTAGCCCTTCTTTTCCTCTTCCGAGCCGAACTTGTAGACGAACTCGCCGTTTTCGAAGTGGCCGCGACGCGGGCAATTGTCGTGGATGTATTGGTTGAAGATGAGCGACGGCATGTTGTAGTTGTTGAGCTCCGGCAGTTTTTCCACCAGGAGGATGTCCACCAGCATGGCGATGACGTGCTCGGGGTTTGCCGGGCAGGTGGGCACGTTGATGATCGGCGGCAGCGAGCCGGGATTGAGCTCGTAGGTGAAGCTACCGTCGGCCATGGAGTTCTCCAAGAACTTCTGGATGCCGATGGCACCACCGGGGTTCGGCGCTGCAGCCTGCCAACCACCGTCAACCGCACAGGAGCCCACGTTCAGTATGGCGTCGCACTTGGCGGCGGCATGGCGAACGATGTCGGGACCTTTCTCGTT
>DOMT01000198.1 GCA_003509825.1 Coriobacteriia bacterium | reverse complement strand
CCACTCCCGCCGCACCGACTCCTGCCAGTGCCGCACCCTTGAGAAACGAGCGACGTGACAGCCTTTCATTTTCCGTACTCATGGTACCTCCTAGTGTTGGTTTACTTCCTTTTGTCAAACAATGGGGTCATCGTAGAAAAAAAGCCGTGCTTTGCCATCTGACGGAAAAGAGGATTTTTCATCTGCCGGGCAGCGGGGCTGCATGCTGCACAAATGTAAAGGAAGTGTAAAGCAGTCGCCGAACATACGATGCAGAGTCGTAGCGTCTGCCTGCCCCATGGAAAGGATCGGCCGTGTGATGGGGGTATATTTACACGAAATTCTGTAAATATACCCCCATGTATATGCTTGGGGGTGAATGATTCATTTGATATAGTGTGTTTTGCTCTTCAGGCGACTGGGGATCAAATGACCGCAATAGCCGCATCAAGTGTTTCGGTATCGCTCGGTGAATGATGAGATAGGGTCGGGTGTGATGATGGAATGTAAATACTCGATCGGGGGGCATCGGGAAAACGAAGCCGGAAACCGATGATGGCTGTGCGGCGGCAATCGCCCGAATCCGGGCATCGTCTTGAAAACAGCAGCTCTGCAAAAGATCCCCTCGATAACCGGCGTGACAGCAAGGCGCTCGACTATCTGACCGTCATCATCGGATTCGGTCTCTGTCGTGCATGGATCGTGCTTTGTTTGGCAACTCCGTTTTCAGCCGGTGGCACCCCCATGATAAACCGACTGTATCTCGTCGTCGGTTTGGTGTCTGCATTGGTGGTTGCCGTTGCGACGAAAAGACTCGGGATCGACCTCGATGTTTTGCGCCGCCACCTTTACCTCTTAACCGGCATCTTGCTGGCTGCCTCGATAATCGCCATGCCGCCCGCGGTCTTTTGGAGTATAGAGCCGCTCGTTTTGCTGAGTGTGATACTCGGCGGCTGCGGCGCCGGCTTTCTCCAGGTGCTGTGGGGCGAGCAGTTTGCCGGCCATGAAACCAGATTCGCGGCCTCTGTCGCCCCGGCCGCCGCCATCCTCACCGCCGTTCTCGTGGCACTCACGGCATCAGGGGTTTCTGCCGCCGGCGCTCTTGTGGGCTATCTGTTCTTCCCGCTGCTCTCATTTAGCATGCTCGTCTATAAGGCTCAGCGAAGCGCAATGGGTTTCACCCGTCCGACGTCTCCTGCAAAGCCGGATGTGGCCTCAGGCATCACCGCGCCCGAAGTCGAGGACGGCGCTTCCCGAAACACAGGACGCGAAGACGACATCTCCAAACCACTCGGTATGCAACTGGTGAAACTGATGGTCTCCATCATGGTGTTTTCGGCTCTCTGCCGCCTGTTCGATGTACTGCCGCACAACCATGTCGATCCCTTCGGTTTCTTCGGGGGCAGCGCTTTATTTTCCCTGGTCATAGTCGGAGGCACGTTTTTGATCTTCGCGCTTGTGTTAAAAAAGCGCTTCGACCCCGTGTTTACCTATCGCATGTCGTTGCCCGTCATGGTGGCGGGATTTGTGGCCATTGCACTTTTCTTCGACGTGCAGGCTCCGCTCTGCATTCTTCTGATCAACATCGGTTACGAGTTCTTCGACATCCTAGCGTGGATACTTTTTACCGAAATCGCCCGTAGGCGAGCCCTGCATGCTTTTCGTGTATTCGGTTTCGGTGTGACCTTTATGTTTGCCGGTATGGTTTCGGGTTCTTTGATCGGCAGCATTTTAAATGCGCTGATTACAACCGGCGAGCTTCAGGTGACGGTTATCGCCCTGTTTTGCACTTTGAGCCTGGTGGTCGTGGCGTTTCTGGTGATGCCGGAAGGTACCTTGCAGCAGCTTATATCGGCGGTGCGTTCCGACAAAAGGGATAGCGAAGCCCGCCCGGAAGCTCCGGACATCCAGGGAGAGCCCGGAGGCGGGTGCTTCGTCGTCGGCGATCAGGGGGCCGGGGTCGCCGAAAGGATTTCCGTTGATAGGCTTGAGGCAAACTGTGCCGCCGTTGCCGAGGCCTACGGGCTTACCCCGCGTGAGCGGGAGGTGCTGGTGCTTTTGGCTCACGGTCGCACCGTGACGATCATCGCACGCGATTTGATGATAGCAAGCGGCACCGCCCGAACCCATGCGGAAAAGATCTATCGCAAGATCAACGTTCATAAGCAGCAGGAACTCATCGATCTCGTCGACGGGTTCGCCACCGGCGCCGGCTGATCGTCGGAAGACCGCGTTAGGAGACAACGCCGGGGATCGGAGTTTCGTGAGCCAAGGCCTGCGCCAACGCCGCTTCGTCCGCACCCTCGATCTCTATGCCTGAAATCGCATCGCCTATCCTCAGAGCCATGATGTTCTCGATGCCGTCTATGGTCTGCCCGAAGACGGTGAACTTATCGTCGAATTCGGGTTGATCGGCAAGCGAAAAATAGAACTGACAGCTGCCGGAGTCGGGCTCGGATTTGTGTGCCAGACAGATACTTCCCGGCTTGTGGTGGTTTTCGGGTTTACCCGGGTATTCGTCCAAGATCGTGTAGCGGGCGTCACCCGTGCCGGGGTGTATGCCGCGTAAAACGCCCCGAACACCTGCATCGACCTGGGCGGGACCGAGGTTGCGCGTTACCGGACAGCCTCCGAGGATCACCGAGTTTTCTTTGTAGGCATGAAACTTGAGCTTGTCGTAAAAACCCCGCTTGGCCAATTCGATGAAATTTCCCACGGTGATCGGTGCATTTTTGCCGTCGAGCTGTACGCGGATAGTGCCTTTTACGGTTGTTATGACGGCGATTTCCTGCCCGTTCGGGATGTAGTGCGGTGTGTGTATCGGTAATGTAATTCGTCCCATTGTTTCTCCTTGCCGTTGACTTCACTTCCCGTATCGTAGATAAGAACGTCCGCTTTCACATACGACTATCAGTCTTATTTTGAGGGGACGTCGCCTCGGCAAGGAGTGGGATTGAAGGAGTCGGGAACTTTGCCTCGGATATCAAAAAGCACGACCTAGCCTTGGGCCGGGTCGTGCTTTTCAAGCGGCCGTTTTCATTTCGGGCTATGGCAAGGAAAGGTCGGGCTGAAAACGGCCTCGCTTTGCCATGGTTCCGCCTTCATGTCATCGGCGCAGCGATGAGGCCTAAAATTTCGAAGGATTCAGATCCGATCGCGCAAGCCATTACAAAATCGGATCCTAGAGGAAGGCCCCACCTGCCGCATAAACACGCACGTAAAAGTGCTCCGATGTTTTCGTTTCGAAAAACATCGGAGAGCGATGATAAAGGGTGTGTGTCGCTTCGACATCCGANNTTATGAGTGCTTACACCAGCGCAAATACCGGAAAAATCATATCGATAATCCGATAGGAGAGTGCCACTTTCAGTGCAATATCCGATATCTTCTCGGAGCCTGTAGACAACTCTAGTAAAATGTCAGACGATGCACGATATGAGAGGAATCGCAGTCGATAAACATGCTACATATAAAACGTTAAACCCCGACGGTGAATCCTTCGGTCCATCGGATGGCGGGCAACGGCACCGGGACAGCAAGACGCTCGATTACCTGGTTACCATTCTCGGTTTCGGGCTCTGCTTCGCCTGGATCGTGTTTTGCCTTTCCGAGCCGATTTCCGCCGAGAGCGGTCCTATGTTTAATTGGCTTTACCTCGGTTCCGGTGCGGCGGCGGCTCTCCTGAGCGCATTGCTCACCGGGGGCTCACGAAGTGATTACATAAAAGAGCGCATCTTCGTCTACCGCGCGACGGCGGTTCTCACTTTGCTCTCATCGATCCTGCTGCCCATCGCCCTCAATATCCACAATGAGATACTGACGTTGATCGGATTTATCGTGGGAGGTGCCGGCGCCGGCTTTCTCCAGGTGCTGTGGGGAGAGCAGCTCACCAAACACGAAGTACGCTTCGCGTCGTTCGCTTCTCCGGCGGCCTCGATCGTTTCAGGTGCCTCCGTTGCGCTTTCGCTGCCGGGGGTCCCCGAAGGCATCAATTTGTTCGGTTATGTGGCTTTTCCCTTGGTGTCCGTCGGGTTGCTTTTCCTCAAGGCCGATAGATCGGATCTTTCCGTAAAAAAGGTTTTAGGCGTCTATGGTAAAGAGGGCGGGGCCCATGCAACCCGGGAGAACTCCACCGCTTCGACGTCGGCAACCGAAGCGGAAAGGAGAAAGCTCGATACGCGCGTCCTCAAGCTGATGTTTTCCGTGATGATCTTCTCGTTGCTCTGCAGGATGTTCGACGTATTGCTCTACGATTACAAGGATCCCTTCGCGTTTTTCGGAGACAGCTCGCTGTTTGCATTGGTCGTGGTCGGCACGCTTTTTCTCCTTCTGGCCGCGCTATTAAAAGACCGTTTCAACCTGGCACTGACCTATCGATTGGCACTGCCGATCATGGTTGCGGGTTTCGTGGGTATCGCGCTGTGCGCAAAATCCCAGGTGGCGCTCAGCGTTCTGCTCATCAATATCGGTTACAACTTTTTTGACATACTGATATGGATTTTGCTTGCCGACATCGTCATAAGGCGGGCCTTGCAGCCGCTCAGGGTATTCGGGGCGGGTGTGGCATTCATGTTCGTCGGTATGGCACTCGGGTATTTTATAGGCGACATCATCGATTCCCACATTTTACAGGGAGACATTCAGATCACCGTTGTGGCGATGATGTGCGTTTTAAGCTTGGTCATGGTGGCGTTTTTGGTTGTTCCGGAGGGGAGTGTCTTCGGTTTTCTCCATGGACATCGCCCCTTGCAGTCTGAGGCGGATACGAGAGATGTCGGGGTTTCGGCGGGTGAGGCCGGCGCGGGTGCAGAGGGTACGACGCAGAGAGCTGCGGGGGCCGAATCCGACGACTTCGGAAGCCGTCTGGATGCCAATTGCGAAGCGGTTGCTGTTGCCTACGGGCTCACGCGCCGCGAAAAAGAGGTGCTCGTGTTGTTGGCCCACGGGCGCACCTTGAACATCATCACCCGCGATCTGACCATCGCCACAGGCACGGCACGCAGTCATATGGAAAAAATCTACCGCAAGCTCGGCGTCCACAAACAACAGGAGCTCATCGACCTGGTAGAAGGCTTCGACTCGAAGTAAGAGGCGATTTCGCGCCGTTTCCGATGAGCTGGTTGTTCGGGGTGCTGCGATTTGATTGTGGCGTGGGAGCGCGCCATAGAAATTATCAATACACGAATAATGAGGCAGCCATTCAGCTAAGCACATGCTATAGTGCATGTAATGGGGTATCTATTCATTAATTATGACTATACAGAAATTTATATGTACATTCGAGGTGCTGAGTTTCGGGTGATCCGAGTTGATCGAGTGGAGGCAAGACCTGTGGGCGGGTTTTGTTCNNCGATCTGAATAGATTTCGTGTATACGCTCTTTGCGTGACGCTGTCCACAGTTATCTTCGTGAGCCTACTCGGTTGTGTGCGAATGGGGCAGGTAGTTCAAAAGCAGGAGCTCGCAGTCGGTGAGGTCACCGTCATGAGTGAGCTCGCCTATGACGCCAACCCGAGCCTCGGCTACACGGTTTATCTGGAGGAGGCGGGTGCGCTCATCCCGTACCTCGTTCTTACCGATGACTATAACGATAGTGGAAACACGCTGTTGCTACGCAAGCACACCATGGATGAAGTGCGTCGCTATCATCCGATAGAAGCGGGCGCGACGTCTTATTACAACGGCTGCGAGATCGATACTTGGCTCAGCACGGAATTCGTGTCGATGCTTTCCGGTTTGAATATCGAAACGAGCAGCATCAACATCACGGTGGAAAACACATACGGGGCAAGCCCTCACAGAGGCGAGACGGAATACATCGACAGAGAAGTTTTTCTTTTGTCCCGCGGAGAGGTGTTTACGGTAAAACAGTAGGGACATTTCAGCTCCGAATATATCCACTTACAGCCGACCGAGCGGGCAGCGACAAAAAACCTGCCATCGCTCTCCGAGTCGGCTCCGCTCATGCCGTTCGGCAAGTAATGTAAACGGATTGGCCATACATGGAAAAGTTGCTTTATAATCCCATATGGGACAGAGACCGTCCCATATGTTTCACACACAACGCAGGGTTGGGGGAGAGCTCCGCGGGCATAGTACAAGGACGCACGTATAGCTGAGAGGAGATTCGGAATATGTCTATTCCCGTCCCGACGTACAGGCCACGGCGTCTCCGCAAAAATGCGACGATTCGCAATTTGGTGAAGGAGACCTACCTGTCCGTCGACGATTTGATCTATCCGCTTTTCATCATCGAAGGCACCGGTATCCGTGAGGAGATTTCTTCCATGCCGGGTGTTTTTCGCGTATCACCCGATAAGCTGAGCGCCGAGATCGACGAGCTTAAAGAACTCGGTATCAACTCGGTGATCCTGTTCGGTATCCCCGCCGTCAAGGACAGTGTCGGGTCGGCCGGTTACGACGACGACGGTATCGTGCAGCAGGCCATCCGCGTGATCAAGGCCCACACCCCCGATCTCTACGTCATCACCGACGTCTGTCTCTGTGAATACACCGATCACGGGCATTGCGGCATCGTGCTTGCCGACGGCACCGTCGACAACGATTCGACCCTGGAGCTCTTGGCAAGGGAGGCTGTTTCGCACGCCAAGGCCGGTGCCGATATGGTGGCGCCGTCGGACATGATGGACGGCCGCGTTGCCGCCATCAGGTATGCGCTCGACGAAGCCGGTTTTCAGACGATCCCCATCATGGCCTACTCGGCCAAGTATAGCTCGGCCTATTACGGGCCGTTTCGTGACGCCGCGGACAGCGCACCGTCGTTCGGCGACCGTAAGACCTATCAGATGGACATCGCCAACAGCGAGGAAGCGCTGCGTGAGGTTGCCACGGATATCGACGAGGGTGCAGACATCGTCATGGTCAAACCGGGCCTGGCCTATCTGGACGTCGTGCGCAGGGTCAAGGACAACTTCTCCTACCCCGTTTGCGTCTACAACGTGTCGGGCGAGTACTCGATGGTCAAGGCCGCCGCTTTGGCGGGATGGGTGGACGAGGAGCGTCTGATGATGGAGACGATGATAGCCTTCAAGCGCGCGGGTGCGGACATGATAATCACCTACCCTGCAAAAGATGTTGCACGGTGGATCTGAAAGGTAAAGAATTGAGTGATAAAGAAAGCGTGCAAGAGGCGCGCGAAACACAGGAGATAGACGAGCAGGAGTTGGCCGAGGTCGGTGCGCCTTGCGGCAGTACCGGGGTCGGCATTTCGTTGAAGCAGTCGGCTGCGGCCTCGGCTCCCCCCGGTGGGCACCC
>DOMT01000202.1 GCA_003509825.1 Coriobacteriia bacterium | reverse complement strand
GGGCCAGCAGGTCGTAAGATAGACGCGCCCAGTCTGCCGACATGGCATCGCTCGATTCTACAGCACGTAGGATGATGGGGTGGGCATAGGTGCGCTCGTCACCCATGACGCCGACGCTTTTGATGTCGGGCAGCACCGCGAAGTATTGCCAAACGCTGTGCTCGGGATTGCGCACGCCGGTCTCCTCATACAGCGCCAGGTTGTAGGCGTCGATCTCTTCACGCACGACCGCATCGGCCCGCTTGAGCATCTCCAGCTTATCGTCGGTGATGTCGCCGATGACGCGAAGTGCCAGACCGGGTCCGGGAAACGGTTGGCGATAAACAACCGAATCGGGCAGTCCGAGCGCCGTACCCAAGCTGCGCACCTCGTCTTTGAAGAAGTGATCCAAAGGTTCGATCAGATCGAAATGCACGCCCTCGGGAAACGGAATCAGGTTGTGGTGGCTCTTGATCGTAGACGCCTTGCCGCCCGTCTTGCGGGCGCCGCTCTCGATGATATCGGGATAGATGGTGCCCTGAGCCAGCCACTTCACGCCGCCCACTTTTTCAGCCTGCTCGAAGAAGACCTTCCAAAACTCGGTGCCGATGATGGAGCGCTTGCGCTCAGGGTCCGTCACGCCGGCTAAAAGTCCGAGATAGCGCTCTTTGGCATCGACGACGATAAGGGGGATGTTGAACTGCTTGGCGAAAACCGACTCGACCTCCTCGGGCTCGCCTTGACGCAATAAACCGTGATTGACGAAAACACAGGTTAGCTGGTCGCCGATCGCCTGATGGAGCAAGGCAGCGGTGACCGCCGAGTCGACTCCGCCCGACAGCGCGAGTATCACGTGATCGCTACCCACCTGCTCACGAATGGCGGCGACCTTGGTGTCGATGATGTTATCCATCGTCCACGACGGACTCAGTCCGGCAATCGTGAACAGGAAGTTTTTCAAAATCTCGTTACCGCATTCGGTATGTACGACCTCCGGATGGAACTGCGTGGCGAAAAATCGCCTCATCTCGTCTTCCATGGAGGCCACAGGGCATACGTCGGTCGAGGATGTGACGATAAAACCGTCGGGCACCGCGTCCACCGCGTCTCTATGGCTCATCCATACGGTCTGCTCCTTCGGCGTTTCGCCGAGCAGTGCAGAGGAGTCCCCACGCCTCAAAGTCGCAGGACCATACTCCCCTACCTCGGTGTGCGCCACACTACCGCCGAGAGTCGTTGCCATGATCTGTTGTCCGTAGCAAAAACCGAGTACCGGGATGCCGAGCTCGAAGACACCGGGGTCGACGGCGGGGGCATCTTCGGCATATACGCTGGCGGGACCACCCGATAAGATGATGGCGGCGGGCTGTAATTGTGCCAGAGACCCGGCATCGATATCGCACGGCACTATCTCCGAATACACGTTGAGATCCCTGACACGTCGGGCGATCAACTGCCCGTATTGCGCCCCGAAATCAAGTACGAAAACCGTTTGCTGCGGTCTTACCGGTTCCTGCACGGATTCACCTCTACCATTCCTCATCGATACCTCGGGCATTATCCACTCCTTGTAATTATGAAAGCGCCATTATAGCAATTGCCGGTAATAATAATCATTTAACACCCATTCTGTGAAACAGCGGTTGAATTCACCGCTCGGTACTGCGCCATAACCGATCTCTTACATGGCCTGATCAGGCTTTTCTGCTTTAACGGTCGCTAAAAGCGCTGATGAAGGCTATCATATTGCCTAGCAGAATTTCGATTTGGGCACAAAATGGAAAGGCGGAACAGATGCTTGCAGAAAAAGTGGAACGACTTNNCGACTTCTCAATGAACAAATCGTCGCGGAGATGTATTCCGCAAACCTCTACCTGTCGATGTCGGCCTGGTTTTCGAACAAGAGCCTGGACGGTTACGCCAACTGGTTTTACGTCCAATACAAGGAGGAGATGGATCATGCGCTGATCTTCTACAACTACATCAACAATGCCGGCGGTGTAGTGAGGATGGGAGCTATCGATGCGCCGCCCGTCGAGTTCGAAGACACCGGCGACATCCTAGAGCAGAGCCTCGCCCATGAGGAACTCGTAACCACGCTGATCTACGCCATCAATACCGCGGCCAAGGAAGCCGGCGACTACAAAACCGTGCAATTCCTCGACTGGCTTGTAAAATAACAGGTGGAAGAAGAGGACAATGCCTCAACGAACCTCGGGCGCTACAAACTCTTCGGCGCCGACCCGAGGGGGCTTTTGACGCTCGACCAGGAGATGGCCGGCCGGACTTACGTCCAGACCGCCGAATTGGCGGCTGTCGAAGGCGCCTGACAAGACGAGGCTTTGGACTCACGTATTGAAAAAAGAGCGCCCGTAAGGTTTACGAGCGCTCTTTTGATTATGCGGGACCGGTGCACTACCGATCGCCCGAAGCCTCAACTACTCGCGTTTGAGCAACTTTGTGTTTGCGAGATAAAGCGCTACCAACAGCACGAGTATCGCAAGGGAGAAAATCAGCGTATGCACGGGGTCGTCGTGATAAAGGATGATCAATCGGATAATGGCGGTTACACCGATGTAGATGAAGTACCGTAGCGGAAAATGAAGCCCCGACTGATAGTATTTCGCAATAAGTGCCAAAAACTCGAAGTACAAAAACCAGGTCACGATGAATCCGAGTATCTCGTTACTGCTGATTTCACGTGGCTCGATGACGAGGAGTATGAGTGACCAGGTGTTCATCACCAGTAGCACCGAAAGAACGGCGCCGAGAATAAACAACATACCCGATAAAAACAGCTGCATAAGCCTGGAAATATTCTTAGGTTCGAGAATATTTTTCAGGGTTATCTTTTCTTTTTTCGTATCATTCATAGTTACTTTCTCCACCTCAATAAGTAAAGGCAGGTAGTCGCTACGCAACACACCCTGCCTTTGTATCCTGACTTGTCTTTCACGAAACCGGTAACAAACGGTGCCTTTCAGACATCTCGTTATCGAAAGAACTATACCACGTCCGTCACCTAGCGGCGGGACTGAATGTTGAAAATAATACCAATGTCTCGTTTCCCGAATTCCTTATAGCATGGGTAGTACCTTGCGGCGCCTTAAAAGCGGCTCCCTGCCCGACATCTTTCCACTCAACACCGTCAAAATACTCCCCTTGCCCTCGCACGACATAAAAAAACTCGGTACTGCCCTCATGCGTATGGGGTTCGATCATAAATCCNNCCTCCAAATTGCTGAGTCTATCATTGTCCTCGCTGCAAAAAAAGTGTTTGAGAAATACTCCCTCGTAGGCCGGATGCCTGACAAAGGTGGCGTCGGTCTTGAAGTTATCCGTCATCTTTTACTCTCTTTCCTTTCCACACTTTCGTTGTGCAGTCTGCTACGATCACCCGTCTCGCCCGGTGCCTCGTCGCCTTACNNCGCTACGATCAAAACGCCGAGCCCGATCAACGGTAGAAGGAAAGCGTTGGAACTCGTCTCGCTTTTCGAGGCATCGTTCGTCGCATCGGGAGTTGAAGTGTCCGGCACACTTTCGGTAAGCGAAGCCGTCACCGCACCCGTATCTCCGGCATTTGCAGACGCGCCCTCACGGGCGGGAAACGTATCGGTTACGAAAAGCAATAGCTTATCGGAGAGCTCCTGTCGCTTTTGAACCTGATCCTTATCCACCGGTAATGAAGCGTAGCCCAGTCCCGGAACCTCGGGCGTAATCATATCGGTTCCATGGTCAAAGCCTTCCACTACGATAAACTGTTTATGGGTTGAGGGGCACGCCTCATAGAGAGCCTCGACATGAGGGTAGAAGTTCCCGGAGCCATCCTTGGTCGACACTGCGAAAAAGGCGG
>DOMT01000086.1 GCA_003509825.1 Coriobacteriia bacterium | reverse complement strand
GTGGAGGCCGCTGCGTCGGACTGGCCCTTCGTTGACGACGCCGTCGCGGCCGGTTGCCTGAAGCGGATGCACAGCGACCTCCGGCCGACACAGGGCAGCGACTACGATTCCACCGCCGACGAGGCCCTGATCTGGGAATACCGCCGTCTGTTCATCGGCCCCGCAACCAAGCCCGCCCCTCCCTGGGGTTCGGTTTACACAGACTGGGAGATGGTTGTGTTCGGAGAGAGCACGTTGGCACTCAGGCAGTGGATGCGCGAAAACGGCATCGAGCGTCTGAGCGGGGAAGGTACGCCCGAGGACCACATCGGCTTGATGTTGCTTCTGATGGCCTGGATCGCCGAAAACAAACCCGAATTGCTCGCCGAATACCTCCGTTTGCATCTTCTCACCTGGTCGTCGCACTTCTTGTCGCAGTTGGAAGGCGCTGCCGAGCATTCCTTTTACGCTGGTCTGGCGCGTCTTGCCAAGGAAAGCCTTGAGGCGGTGCAGCGCGACCTGAAGATCGAGGTCGAATACCCGAGGTATTACCGTTGATCGAGTTGGGTTTACAAACGGCTCTCAGCGAGATCACCCTCGTTTTGTTTACCACCTTTGCCCCTGCGGGCGTGTTTGCCTTCATGGTGGTGGGGGTCTATCTCATATTCGCCAAGCTCGATTCCGAGCAGCGTCATGCCATCAGCCTCAGCCTGATTCTTTCCAACGTGATTACGCTGGTAGGACTCGTGGCCTCGGCCACCCACCTCGGAAACCCCGCCAACGCGCTCTATGTGTTCATGCGGGTGGGGCAAAGTCCGCTTTCGACCGAGGTATTTTGCATGGTCGTCTTCCTGCTCTTTGCAGGCGTGTTTTGGCTTTACTCCTTCTCGCTCAAGCCCAAGGTGTTGTTGCAGAAAATCTGGATGGGCGTCACGGTTGTTCTTGGAGCGATCGCCATTACCTCCATCGCCTTTGCCTATAACGTGAGCACCATCTCCACCTGGAACACCGTCTTCGTGCCGATCAACCTTTGGCTCAATGCCCTGGTAGGTGGGTCGATCATGGCGCTTTTGACCCTGCAGTTAGGCAAAGCTCCAGGCTTTGCGACGAGTAAGACGGCGAAAGGACTCTGCGCTCTGGCAGCGGTGGCGTTGGTGGCCAACGCCGTGTCCATGGTGCTGCAGGACGTTCAGCTGCCGACGCTTACCAACGCGTTCGGCAGCGCCGCGGAACTGGTGCCGTTTTACAAAATCGTCATCGTGGCCTTCGTGGTCTTGGTGGCAACGGGCCTGTTCATCTACGGTCCACGCCTCTACCACACCGAGCCGCACCTGCCCGGCCTGACGTTGGCTTGCGTCGCGAACTTCGTCGTACTGCTCGGCATCTTTCTCACCCGCTTCAGCTTCTACATGATGCACATGACCGTAGGGCTGGCGATATAGCGGGGGGCACGGCAAGACGAACGCCGTGCCGCACTGCAATGAGCCCCTTTGTGAAGCAATCCGGAACATAGACCGGATGCATGGCAGCCGATGCACGCTATTTCCCGCTTATGAAAGCTTCAACAACATGTCACCGTCGGTGCAGCGCACCTATACGCGCAGGTACCTCTTGTCCAAAAGCGAAGAGGACCGAGAGAGGGAGTTTGCGAAAATCGTCGAGTGGCTGAATCAGGGACTCAAGCCGATGTAGCGGGTTGGTGGTGGGTTGAACAGCTGTTCGTGTTGCTCAAGATAAAGGCATTCGAGACGGGGCCGGTTGTTTCGCAGATAAAAGTGCTTTTTGCATTTCGACTACTTTTGTCATACAATCATAGGGATTACGAAAGTGGGTTATATGGGAGACGTGGCGGTGCATAAAAGGGTGTTCGAGCGACACCCTGAATTATCGGAAGATGATGTTCTCGATGCATGGGACTCTTGCTTTCGCTCGGTTCCTCGACTTGATCGAAATCCGGACGAGTACATTGCGATCGGCTCGGATAGCAAAGGGAGACTCATTGAGATGATCGCCAAAAGAACCGATATCGGCATATGGATTATCTATCACGCATTCACCCCACCGACGACAAAGGCCCTTCGTGAGCTTGGCATGATGAGGAGATGAGCATGGACAGAAAAAAGATGAATGAACTGCTCGACGTAACAGAAGATCAGTTGGATGCATGGGCAGAGGAATATGAGAAAGACACATGGAATTCTTCCAAGCTCGGCAAGGTGGTCATGGGGCGCCCGAGCATTGCCAACGAAGAGGTAAGACCCGTGACGGTGCGCCTGCCTATATCACAGATCGTTGCTTTGGATGAAAGGGCAAAAATCAGCGGTAAAACGCGTTCTTCTGCTATCCGCTCAGCGCTCGATGAGTGGCTTTTGCAGGCACAGTGATCGGTGTTGGCAGAAGTATGCGGTGTGAGGCGAGCGTAAGAGTCTTCAAGAGTAGCTTTCCGGCGGAATTGCATGATGCTGTACAAAAGGCCGCGAGGAGGATTCCTCAGCGTCTGTCCTGTGGTTTTAGACACGAGCGATATTAAGCAGTTCTACACAGTTTCAGCAACAAGAAGAAAGCGGGGAAGTGCGCCTTAACTTCTTCCCCCGACTTTTTCGTTTGAAGCTTCAGTGGTAAGCCGGGTGGCAGGTTATACCGCACAAGACTTGTGACAAAGGAGGTTACGATGAGCATCTTTGAAACGCTCAGGGCGGCGGCAAATTCTGAGAAGGCCGCTTCGATGAGCGCGTATATGCGTGACCAGTTTGCTTACATCGGCATACCTACGCCCGATAGGAGAAGGCTGAGTCGCGATTTTCTCAAATCCGTGGATAAAACGTGCGCCAATTGGGGCTTTGTTTTCGAGTGCTGGCGGCAGCCTGAACGGGAGTTTCAGTACTTTGCCAAGGACTATCTGTCTGCGGTGCTGCCCGCCCTGGGTCCGGTGGACATCCCGAATCTGCGTGAGCTCGCGGTCACCAAGTCTTGGTGGGATACCATCGATGGGCTGGATGAGCTGGTGGGCGACATTGCGCTGCGCTATCCCGAGGTGAACGCGACGCTGCTTGCCTGGAGCACCGATGACAACTTCTGGCTGCGTCGCATCGCCATCGACCACCAGTTGGGCAGGCGCGCGAAAACCGACACCGAGCTGCTTGAAGCGATTATCGTCAAAAACTTCGGCCAGACGGAGTTCTTCATCAACAAAGCCATCGGCTGGGCGCTCCGCGAGTACAGCAAAACCGACCCCGATTGGGTGCGGGATTTCATCGAGCGACATCGTAGCGACATGGCGGCACTGAGCGTGAGGGAGGCGAGTAGGCACCTGTAGCTTGCTCGGGGGAGTGAGCCGCTCGCGTGGGCCGGTCTGAGGAGTGCAATCCAATCGTGTGGTCGGACTACGGGAGTACAGGCCAGCTCGCGTGATCAGGAGTGCGGGGGTGCTGGCTCCTCGCGCCGCTCCTATTTTCTGAATCGGTTGCCTGTGTTTGTATAGATGATCGTAAAGAGCATCAGCCCTCCGAACAGGACGCCCCAGGCGGTGATGAACCATCTGAGCCCCAGTATTTCTGCAATGGGCAGTATCGGTNNATACCGATACCGAGAAATACCTTTCCCATAAACCTGCACAGGGCAGCGCGATCGTATTGTTCCTGCTCATCCGTGGGCATCGAATTGTAGCCCGCTATAAGCGACGCTCCACGTCCTTTAAGACCGGCGATGCCCAAGGCGATGAAAGCGAGGGAGAGGATACCGACTATCACCACTGCCATGATTTCATCTTTCGTCATCGCACAACTCCTTTGCCCACGAATATTGTTTGCCACGCTACCCGAATGATAGCTTTCGCTTACTACAATCACAAGAGCCGGTGCCGTAAGCGACGGTCGATGTGGAGCTCGCATCGGTAAAGCAACCGTGGGTTGGCAATAGAGAGCAGGGCGCAGGCAAAAGAGGGGCGGGTGACTGCGGGGACACTCGTGATCGTCGCCACCGTTTTGAACTTCATCGGGCTGGTTGTATCCTGTGCGGTGTGGTACGAGGAGCAGGACGCCGGCGCACTTGCTATAGGGATGATATTCATGGCGCTCGGCTTGATGCTCTTCGGCATCGGGTTGCTTTTATCAACAGGCGGCAAGGTCAAGGAAAAGGCAAAACGCGCTTTTGGATAATCAATATATGGCTTTTGACCTTTATTCCCCTTTCCTTCGTCTACAACGTGCTCTTCACCGGCGCCTCGGCCGGTGTGAGCCGGTGCATAAGACAAGTATAAGCTGGATAATGAAACAGAGGCTCTCAATGAAGACCATATGCGTCCCCCGATATCGATGTCCGTTTTTGGCTAGCTTTTCCTCCCTACCTCGATATACTGGACACATTGTGAGAATCCGGATCGCAAAGCGACGTGCGGATAACCAGGCGAAACTTTCCAAGGGGGATGATGCAGGTAGACGACAAACTGGGCCTTTACGCCGCATTTAAATCCAAGGACACGCGTTTTGACGGGCGCTTCTTCGTGGGCGTTTCCTCCACGGGGATTTATTGCCGCCCGGTGTGTCATGCGCGGATGCCCAAGATCGAGAACTGCACGTTTTATCCCACGGCTGCCGAGGCGGAACAGGCTGGCTATCGTCCCTGCTTGCTTTGCAGGCCGGAGCTGGCGCCGGGCAGGTCGGTTGCAGATGCTAAAAGCACGTTGGCCAACCGCGCGGCGCGTCTTTTGGAGGAGCACTCGGGTAGCGGTTTGAGTGTGGAGGAGCTTGCGGTAAAGCTAGGCTGCACCGATCGTCATCTCAGGCGGGTGTTTAGCGAGGAGTTCAGGGTGTCCCCCGTCCGCTACCTGCAAACATGCAGGTTGCTTCTGGCTAAAAGCCTTCTAACCGACAGCGATCTATCGGTTGTCGACGTGACCATGGTGTCCGGGTTCGGTAGCCTTCGACGCTTCAACGATGCCTTCAAAAGTCACTATCGCCTGTCGCCGACGGAGTTCAGAAAGCAGGCTGCGCTCGGTGGCGCTGTGAGCGGGGATGTTACGCTCTCCCTCGGGTACCGTTCGCCCTATCAGTGGGAGAAGCTGCTGGCCTTTTTGGCGTTTCGCGCAATCCCGGGTGTGGAGGTCGTTCGCGACGGGGAGTACCTGCGCACCGTCCGGCTTATGGGCGGCAACGGCGCAGAGCTTACCGGTTGGATCCGGGTGTGTAACAAACCCGCAAAAAACATGTTAGCGGTGACGGTATCCTCGTCTTTGCTACCGGCATTGCCGCAGGTGTTGGCAAGGATTCGCCATCTCTTCGACCTGCGCTGTGATCCCGATGCTATAAGCGATGTGCTTACCGCCATGAACGAAGTCAAGCCCGGGCTGTTTACGCCGGGACTGCGCCTTCCCGGCTGCTTCGACTCCTTTGAGATGTGTGTGCGTGCGGTACTGGGGCAGCAGGTGACCGTCAAGGCGGCAAGCACGCTGGCTGCGCGGATGGCGGCGACCTTCGGCACGACGATCGAAACGGGCATCGAGGGGCTTGGGCTCATCTTTCCCTCACCGGAAACCATTATCGCTCTACCTGGTGATATCAGCGACCAACTTGGGCCGATCGGGGTGACATCGGCGCGTTCCAAAACGATTTTGAGTTTGGCGCACGCGTTTGTCGACAGAACCATCGACTTCGGGCAGAGCGCGGTACCGGAAGTGGAGATCGCCCGACTTTGTGAGTTGCCCGGCATCGGCAGCTGGACCGCGCACTACATCGCCATGCGCTCCATGGGCTGGCCCGATGCCTTTCTCGAAACGGACTACGGGGTTAAGAAGGTCTTTGAGGGACTCAAGCCCAAGGAGATTTTGGAACGTTCCCAAGCCTGGCGACCGTGGCGCAGCTACGCTACCATAAACATCTGGAACTCGCTGTAGGGGCAGGTTGCACATCGGAGCTGCTTGTAAACGACTGAAAGGGTGACACCGTGTTTTACTCGACAAAATATGCATCACCGATCGGCGAGCTAACCATCGCCTGCAAAGACGACAAACTCGTGGGGCTGTGGATGGACGGGCAGAAGTACTACGGCGGTACCATTCCCGAGGAGATGGTGGAGCGTAACGAGGTGCGGGTGCTCGGGCTGGCCAAATCCTGGCTCGATCGCTATTTTGCCGGCGAAAAACCTGCTATCGACGAACTACCGTTGGCTCCCATCGGCACCGGGTTCAGGCAGGGTGTTT
>DOMT01000205.1:2776-4576 GCA_003509825.1 Coriobacteriia bacterium | reverse complement strand
GGCCGAGGAAGCCGCCGGCAAGCTCAAGGATGCCGGCGCTGCCGTAACCCTGAAATAACCCGGGTTCAACAAAAGATCGAACCGAAAGGGGCTGTCGAGCGATCGACGGCCCCTTTTTGATGTCCGGTCACCCCCGTGACCCTTCCTCACCTAAATTTGTTGACTAAAATAGCACAATATGCAAAAATCCTGATTATCAGAGTACTTATTTATTGTTTTGAAAGGGGACGGCATGAATCAGGGACTTACCGGAGGGGCCAAATTCGGCTATTTCATCCTAGGACTGTTTCTTTCGCTGATCGGCGTATTGATCGCCTGGCTGATCAATAGGGATAAGGACGGTGTTACCAAGTCGGGGGCGCTCAAGTTCTCCATCATCGGCTGCGTGATATCCTTCGTGGGCGGCCTGCTGTTCTATGGTTTAACGGTGCTGATTCTTCTACCCTCTATTCTGCGCGCTTACTGAGTGCGTCTGCCGGAGTCGTGGTATCCCACCCGTCGCAGGCGGGGTGACCGAGGGCGTGGTTTGCCAAACACACGTCGGGTTGCCACCTGCCGCAGATGGGGCCGATAACCACGAAAGACATCATGCAGCAGCACCTTGCTTCGGACCTCGGACCTCGGTTCGGGGTCCGACCTTTATCGCACGCCTTTCATCATACTCAGGAGCTTGCCCTGTAACAGCAGTAACAGGATGCCGATGATGAGCGCCACCAGGGCGAACGCGAGAAAGAAGCCCGCCGGAGCCGCCTCGTTGAAGAAGTCTGCGGTCAGTGCGACGACTCCTTGGCCGAGTGCGTTCGAGATCAGCCAAAGACTCATCATTTTGGATATATGACGTTGCGGCGCGAGTTGCGTCGTTGCGGCCAGGGCGGTGGGGGAGAGAAATATCTCGCCGACCGTCATAAGTGTGAGACCTGCGACGATCCACAGCGGATTAACCAGTGTGGCGCTTGTGGTCTGCCAGAACGCGACCGCAAAGACGACAAACCCCGCGAAGGCCAAAAACAATCCCACGGCCATCTTGGCTACGAGCGACGCCTGTCGGTTTCCGGCCCGTGTCCAGATCAGAGCCAATATCGGACTGCCGATGATGATGACCAGCGGATTGACCGAGGCATACCATGACGGGGGAATCTCAAAGCCCGCCACATGGTTTTGTACATGGGTGTCGGCGATCAGCGCGATGGTGGTCGACTGCTGCTCGGCGATCGCCCAAAACATCGCCCCTGCCAGGAACAACGGGATGAAGGCGAGCACACGCGACCGTTCGGTGCCGCTGACGTTGCGGTCGCGGATGATGAAGAAGAAGATCACCGCCGCCACTACGGTGCAGGTCTCAGGCATGATGTCGCCGACCACCGCGAGATCCATCAGGTTGTTGAGGGCAAGTATCGTAACCGTCGCAGCAAGTATCACAACGGCGATAAGAGCGATGAAGGCCATACGCCGCCTTTCCCCGGCGCCCAGCGGCTGCACGGGCTTGCGCCCGATACCGCGTAAGGCTCCGCGTCCCAAAACCGTATAGATCGTCAGCGCGAGAACCATCATGGCCGCAGGAATCATGAAGGCGATGTGGTATTCGAATAGTTCCGAGACCAAGCCCACGACCAGGGGAGCAATGAAACTGCCGAGGTTTATCGACATGTAAAAGATCGAGAATCCGCTGGCGCGTCGGGGGTCGTCGGCGCTGTAGAGTTGACCGACCATCACCGAGACGTTGGGTTTGAGCAGGCCGGTTCCTAAAACGATCAACGCAAGCGAAACCAACAGGCCGATACGCTGGAGCGGTAGTCCGAG
>DOMT01000205.1:0-2737 GCA_003509825.1 Coriobacteriia bacterium | reverse complement strand
CGAGGATGCTCGAAAGGTATACCAGTGAACCGAAGAGGCTCAAAATCACCAGGCCGTCGGCCGGGCTCATGCCTAAGCCACCGGCGGCGGTGTCGTAGATGTAGTAGAGCAAGATGGCGCGCATACCGTAGTAGCTGAAGCGCTCACAAAGTTCGGTGCCGAATATATTGAGCAGGCCCCCGGGATGGCCGAGAAAGCCGCGCCCCCGTTGCGCCGTCATATCGGTACTCGTATTCCCCATTTTGCGTACTCCCCGTGGTAAAAAGCGCCGAAAGAAGAAAGCTTTACATTTCGGCGTAGTTTGTGCACAACTCAAATGCTTTGTGCTTATAATAGTAGCGTATTTGCTCGTGCGGTGTGGTGAAATCGTGGTAAAAATAACAAATCAGCAACATCTCTAAAAACGCCCTAATATCTGCGATATCGGCATTGACGCATATATAGCGAAAAGATATTATTTAAGGTTGCGACTATTGACAGCCCTGCACTTTTCCTGAAGGAGGAATCCCTATTGTCACGAGGACAAACCGCCACCAAAACTGGCCTTTATAGGGAGCGCAAGAGCTTCGCAAAAATCCCGGAAGTCATGGATGTACCGAACTTGATATCAGTTCAAATCGATTCATTCGATTGGTTCAAGACCGACGGGCTTGCAGAAGCGTTTCGCGACATCTCACCCATCGAAAACTCATCAAAAAGCTTGTACGTAGAGTTCGGAAACCACGAATTCGGAGACCCGAAGTTCACGGTTGACGAATGTAAGGCGAAGGACATCTCCTATCAGGCGGCCTTGTTCGTCGAGGTTCGGTTCACCAATACCGAAACCGGCGAGATCAAGGAGCAAGAGGTGTTCATGGGCGATTTTCCGCTCATGACCCCGAGGGGGACGTTCGTCATCAACGGCACCGAGCGCGTGGTCGTATCCCAGCTGGTGCGCTCACCCGGTGTCTATTTCTCAACCGAGCCCGACAAAACCTCCGACAAGATGCTCTTCAATGCGAAGGTCATCCCGTCGCGCGGTGCCTGGCTGGAGTTCGAGACCGACCGTCGCGACATCCTTTCGGTGCGTGTCGACCGCAAGCGTAAGCAGCCGGCAACCCTGCTGCTCAAGGCGCTGGGTATCGTCAACAACCGTGAGGAGATCTTAGAGGCCCTCGGCGATACGGAGCTCGTGCTGCGCACGCTCGATCGCGACGGCGCCGCCTCGCGTGAGGACGCCCTCATCGAGCTATACAAGCGTCTGCGTCCCGGCGAGCCGCCGACCGTAGACTCCGCCCGCACCTTGCTGGAGGGGCTGTTCTTCAACCCGCAGCGTTACGACCTGGCCAAGGTGGGTCGCTATAAGATCAACAAGAAGCTCGGCATCGAAGCGCCCGACGATCAGTCGACGCTGTCGCAGGAAGATATCCTCAAGACGATGCGCTACATCGTCGACCTGCATGCAGGTGACGAGGCTAAGCAGATCGACGACATCGACCACTTCGGCAATCGTCGTATCCGCACGGTGGGCGAGCTGATCCAAAACCAATTCCGCATCGGTCTGTCGCGCATGGAGCGCGTCGTCCGTGAGCGTATGTCGACGCAGGAGATCGAGGAGATCACTCCGCAGTCGCTCATCAATATCCGTCCGATCGTGGCCGCCATCAAGGAGTTCTTCGGCTCCTCGCAGCTGGTTTTGTTCATGGACCAAACCAACCCCGCCACCGGCACCACGCATAAGCGTCGTCTGTCGGCACTGGGTCCGGGCGGTCTGTCGCGTGAGCGCGCCGGCATGGAGGTCCGCGACGTGCACAGCTCGCACTATGGCCGCATGTGCCCGATCGAGACGCCTGAAGGCCCCAACATCGGTCTCATCGGTTCGCTCGCCACCTATGCGCGTGTGAACCAGTACGGCTTCATCGAGGCCCCGTACCGTCGCGTCGTCGACGGCAAGGTCACCGACGAGATCGACTACCTGACCGCCGATGAGGAGGAGAACTTCATCATCGCCCAGGCCAACGAACTCTTCGACCAGGAGAGTCGTATCTTCGGTACGCGCGATGAGAAGGACAAGTTTGTGCCCGCCAAGAAGGTGCTCTGCCGTGCCAAGGACGCCCATGGTGTCTTCGGCGAGCCGGACGAGGTCGATCCCAAGCTCGTGCATTACATGGACGTGTCTCCGCGCCAGATGGTGTCGGTTGCCACCGCGTTGATTCCGTTCCTCGAGCATGACGACGCCAACCGCGCCCTCATGGGTTCCAACATGCAACGTCAGGCGGTGCCGCTGCTCAAGCCCTCCGCCCCGCTGGTAGGAACAGGTATGGAATACCGCTGCGCCGTGGACTCCGGAGAGATCGTTTTGGCCAAACGTGCCGGCGTGGTGGACTACGTACAAACCAACAAGGTCAAGATCAAAACCGAAGACGGTGTGATCGATGAGTATGCGCTGCCCAAGTTCCAGCGTTCCAACCAGAGCGGTNNGGCTTGAACCACAAGCCGCTGGTGCGTGTGGGCCAAAAGGTCGAAGTCGGCGACATCCTCGCCGACGGTCCCGCGACGGACAAGGGCGAGCTTTCGCTCGGCCAAAACCTGCTCGTGGCCTACATGCCCTGGGAGGGCTTTAACTACGAGGACGCCATCATCTTGTCCGAGCGCGTGGTTTCCGACGACCTGCTGACCTCGATCCATATCTCGCAGTACGAGGTGGACGCGCGTGACACCAAGCTCGGACCCGAGGAGATCACCCGCGAGATTCCCA
>DOMT01000206.1:230-6256 GCA_003509825.1 Coriobacteriia bacterium | reverse complement strand
CATCGGGATATCCTTAGGGTCGTTCTGCCTGTCCCCGTCCATCGTGACGATAAACGGATACTTTGCGGCTTTGATGCCCGCGTCCATCGCGGCGGTCTGCCCGAAGTTTTTTCGCAGGCGTATATAGGTCAAGGGCGAAAGCGTTTTCGCAATTTGATGCGAGCCGTCGGTCGAGCCGTCGTCGATCAGAATGATCTCCAAGTCGTTGTGGGTTTGCCCGAGCACGCTCTTCATGCAACGGGGCAGATAAATCACGGTGTTGTAGACCGGTATGATGACCGAAATCGTTGCCATGGCGGGATGCCTCCTCAAACGCTTGTCTCAGACCCGTGGGCTTGCTTACGCCCGATCCCGAAAAGTGCCCGCACGGCCCCCACACACAGCCCCGCCAACGTGGCAAAGCCATACACCAGGTGCATGATCAAAAACACGAAGGGTAAAGCTGCCATCGTGATGTTTTTTTGCGACGCCCGAGCGACGGAGATCACCGAGACCGCCAGCGCCACAGCAGCGTACAAGCAGACCAGGCCGATGAGCGGCAGCCAACCTGCAAACGATCCGAGCAACAACCCGAGCACAACCCCGACGAGCAGCGCCAGTACGAAAACAAGCGGCACGAAGCTGAAGAGTCCCAAACAGCCCGGCGAAATGAACAGTGTACGTCCGATCCAGTAACCGTTGCCTGCCTTCTGTTCAAGCATCTTGCGAAACGAGCCACGTAGAAAATGGGTGGAGCTGATGGACGGATCCATGAGAATCTTAAAGCCCTGCTGCCTGATACGATAACTCATGTCGTTATCCTCGGTGCGTTTGAGCTGCTCGTTATAGAGCCCGACGATGTCGAACACCTCGCGTCGGTACGCTCCGCGAAACACCGAGCTCACCTCGCGCACCTGTCCTGTCCTACGATACATCGCAGGGCTGCTACCGAAAACCGACTCCTCCGCAAGCAGCAGGGTTTGTCCCCACGCCGTCTGTTCTTGCAGCTTAACGGGGCGGACACCACCGCAAACGCAGTTCCCGTCGTTGAGAACCTCGACGTTTTTCCTGATAAAGTCCGCGGGAATGCGGGCATGGGCATCAACGCGCAAAAAGACGTCGCCACGATAGGCTTTGAGTGCCACGTTACAGCCGTGCGGCAAAAACCGCTCCGTATTATCCAACACCGTAACCGCGATAAAATCCTGTCGCTCACGGGCAAAATCCTCGAACCTACGCTTGGTTTCGTCGGTCGACGCGCTGTCTACCAGCAGAACCTCGATCCTTTCATGGGGATAATCCTGTGCTGTAATGTCGTCGAGTAGATCACCGATCACCGCCTGCGCGTTGCGGGCCACAACGACGAGCGACACCGTTTTAACGGGTTTGAGCCGCTTGTCCGTTGCCTTATTCATCGAGGCCACCCGTCGGCCTCTTGTCTTTGCTCTTCGCCGGCAGCTTGGCCTGCGCCCCGCCTTCCGGCGTCGACACCGGCGAAACCACCGCCACCTGCTCCTCCTCCGCGATAAACACGCCTTCCTGCGAAAACACCGCGCCGAAGGTTCTGAAGAATATCCGCACATCCAGACTAAACCGCACGTTTTCCACATAATACACGTCCAGGGCGATGCGGTCGTGCCAGGCAATGGCGTTGCGGCCGTACACCTGCGCGTATCCCGTAATGCCGGGCTTAACGGCGAGCTTGCGCTCCTCGCCCTCGAAATACAACTCCACCTCGTTTTGCAGGTCGGGTCGCGGCCCTATGAGGCTCATATCCCCTTTAAGGATGTTGAGCACCTGCGGTATCTCGTCCAAACTGGTCTTACGCAGCCAGCTGCCGAACTTCGTCACCCGCGGGTCGTCGGGACCGTTATAGGTCGAGCCGTCCTCCATCTTAAGATCGGGCGCGTTTACCCGCATGGTACGAAACTTGTACATCTTAAACAGCCTGCGATCCTTACCCACGCGCGGCGCATTGTAAAAGACGGGGCCTTTATCGTCAAAGTAGATCAGCGGCGCGATGATCAGCGTTGCCAGCCCGAAAAAAGGCAGGGCGATGATACTGAGAACAATGTCGAAAAAACGTTTGACAACGGATTTATACAAGGTCACCTGCGCATTCTTGGTAAGAAGCCTTAAAGGCCTCGATCACGTAGCCTACCTCTTCGGCGGAAAGCTTCGAATACAGAGGCAGGGTCACCTGATTCTCATAGCGGGCAAAGGCCTGCGGAAAATCGCCGATGTCAAAACCCAGATTCCTATAAGCGGTGAGCAGCGGCAGCGGCTTGTAGTGCACGTTACAGGTCACCCCGCGCTCGGCCATGCACTCGATGAACCGGTTGCGAAACTCCTCTCGCCTTCCCGTCAGGCGCACCATGCAGAGGTGCGCGCTCGAAGCACCGTCGTCGCTGACGTGCTCGAGAATCTCAACATCCAAACCGGCAAGCCCTTCGCTATATCGCGCGAGATGGGCGTGACGTTCGGTGAGCATCTCGGGGTAACGAACCAGCTGCGACAGCCCGAGTGCGGCACTCACGTCGGTCATATTGCACTTGTACAGCGGCGCGATGACGTCGTATTCCCAGGCCCCGACCTTGGTTTTGGCCAAAGCGTCTTTGTTTTGCCCGTGGAGTGAGAGCAGCATCACCTGTTTGTAGAGCGCCTCGCCATCAAGTCCTTGCCGCGGCTTCCAAGTGAGCGCCCCGCCCTCGGCGGTGGTGAGGTTTTTCACGGCGTGAAAACTAAACGAGGTAAAGTCCGCAACCGACCCCGAGGGCCGTCCCTTGTACGTTGCTCCGAAGGAATGCGCGCCGTCCGCCAAAACCGGAATGCGGTCGAAAGCCTCCTGCAGCGTGCCGGGTCGGGGGTCATAACGATCCGCCACCAACGTCAACGTTGCGAAAAGCCTGTCGTAGTCGCACATGACGCCGGCGATATCCACGGGAATGATCGCCTTGGTGCGCGGGGTTATCGCCCGAGCGAGCAAATCGTAATCCATCTCATAGCTATCCGGCGCCGTATCCACCAACACCGGCGTGGCGCCTACATGGCATATCACACTGGCCGAGGCGGTATAGGTATAGGCCGAGGTTATAACCTCATCCCCGGGCCCGATGTCCAATAAACGCAAGGCGCACTCCAGCGCAGCCGTCGCGGAGTTCAGGCAGGCTACCTGCTCCGTTTTACACCATGAGGCGAGCTCGCGCTCAAATTCCTTGGTGCGCGGCCCCGTGGTTATCCAGCCGCTGCGCAAGGCATCGGCCACTGCCTGTATATCCGCTTCGGTGATGTCGGGTGGTGAAAACTCGATTCTCATATAAGCCTTCTGTCGCACGGATTCTCATTTGCATGAAACCATTGTACGGGATTTCTCCACAACGTAGGAAACGGCTCCGAGCCATTCCGCAAATCCGATTCGCAGGGTGAAGGACGCGCCGTCCTTTACTCCCTGCCACGCTTCGCGCCTGCGCCTAGGCGTCCGCTTCGGCAACGTAGGAGATCGTACCTTGTTTGCGATACAAAACGTAGCTGTCGTTTTGAAACACAAGGTCATAACCGCCGAGTGCCGGATAGCGATCGATCAAACCCTCGCCGGTGCGCCCCACCAAAAGGAGTCCGTTGATCGTGTTTCCGGCAACGTCCACCTGACGGTAGAACTCGGCGTTCAGATCGGGGCGAAGATCGTTGCTGAACGGCTGATAGGCAAACCGCGTGGCCGAATAAGAATCGGACTTGGTATAGATCCAGCAAGNNACCACCATCGGCTCTCCACTGTGCCCGATTTCGGCCTGCCCGGCTTTGATCGCGGCGATCAGCTCGGCTTTTTGGCCCTGCTCCCAACTTACCACGCGCTGTTCTTCGGCTAATTTGACAGAGGTCATAACGCCCGGAATCCAAACAACGGCCAGCAGCAGTACGGTGAACACCGAGCCGGCGGCGATGCGAAAAACAGACCGGGAATACATGCCTTTGATGAAGAATTGCGCCACGTAACCGAGTGGCACGGCCAAGCAGATGATGCCCTGTATCAAAACGTGTCCGCCCTGATCGCCCGGAACGGACATCGTTATGAAGAGCAGAATCGTCGCCATCAGATTGGCAACCATCAACAGCGGTGTTCCCTGCCCGAAGGGAAACTCCGCCTTGTCGAGCCTTTTCATCAACAAACTTACAGGATCATCGAGATGAAGCTGGTCGTACCTACCGTGCTCACCCTCATCCGACGACTGCACCCTAAACGTCTCCTTGGCGTTTTGCCCGGCCGTGGCCTCCACATCCTGTCCGCCCTTTGTGCCGGCTAGCCCCTCATGCAGTTTGTTTGCCTCCAAAGCCAGCTTGCCGCGCTTGAAGTCCCGCGCAAACCTCACCCGCACGACAATCATCTTGATCAGTGCTGCGAGCGATATCAAGACGGTAAGCACGCAGGGCAAAGACAGGGCAAACAGCAAAAAGGTGTCTATGTGCACCTGCTCGGAGATCAGCTCGACGTAATCCAGATAGAAAAACAGCATCTGGTTGAGGCAACTTTCCAAAGCATTATTGATGTTGAGCCAAGGGATGAGGGCCACGAAGACGATGAGGAAACTGATCAGAATGGCGATCATGCGCGTAAGGGACGTCATCCAACCCTCTTTGTAGATGATGCGGATCAATACGATGAAGAAAAACGGCGTCCAGAACAACAGCGAAAGCGGTTTGGTCAAAAAGGCCATCGCAGCACCGAGGCCGATAAGATATACGCTGGTCATGTTAAGTGTTTGCTTCTTGAAGTAGTCTAAAAAGCCGGCCAGCCCCATCGCCTGAAAGAAGAAAACGTAGACCTCGGTGTGGTTACCGCCCTCGTAAAGCACGGGTATGAAACTTGCAACGGTGAGGCAGACGATCAGCGAGCTCAAGGGGCCGATATGCCGATTGAGCGAGAAGTACAAAAACATAAACGCGCCTGTGAGCGCAAGAATCTCGCCGATCCAGATGCCGAATTCCCCGCTGATCATGTAACCGATCGCGTTGATGAAAAAGACCATCGGCCCTGTGAAGGTCAAGAGATCCCGGTACGGCAAAATGCCGTCCAGAATCTGCGAGCTCGCATAGATATGCAGGGAGGATTCCGTGCCCGGATAGTGCACACTACCGGGGCTGAGGGGGCTTTGATAGGCGATGAGAACGGCGGCGCCCGCAAGAATCAGAGCGCCTGCAACCATGAGACAACGTTCGATGGCCACAGTAACCGTAACCGTAACCGACCTCCCGCTATTAGCTGTAACCCCGACAGACACTCCTCGGGATCCTCTCCGTCACCAAAGTCGCGAAAAACACTCTTCGAGCTTCATCGACCCCGGTGCCACTTTCTCGTCGTTCTCCCCAAAATGCACAAAGCCGAATTCATCCGAAATAAGAAAGATTGAATCCCACTCGTTGCCTTCAAGCCTTTGCGGTTCTATTATCGCAGATATTTTGAGTGTTTTAAGCAGATCAGCCGCCAAAGTGTCGGTTGCGGAGTATAATTCCGTCGCACTCGCGTAGAGCGTGCCGTCTTTTTCAAGCCAAACACTGCCGGCTATCGGCGTGCCGTCTTTTTGCACGCCGACGATAAAGCCGTCCTCCTCTATGAGGTCGGCTTTTGTGAGACGGGGGGTTTCCTGTAGCTCGTCGAGGGAGATCGTGACTTCCTTTGCGGGATCCAGGCTCAGCACCAGCACGGCTTCGGTTCCTTTATGAAGCATGTTGGTAATCGCCCATTCCAGGCGCTCGACCATCCAGCCCCTGAGCGGTCCGGGCAGCTCAAGGCGGCCAAGCGCCCTGAAATGACGTCGCCGCAAGGACAGCNNCCAGCGTAAGAGGGTTGATTACCGACGCTGCCGGCTTATCCGGCAGCGTTGCTTTTACCGTCGTCACCGACTCCATCGGCTCGGTTGCATCCACGGATTCCGCGGACTTCGTTAATTCCGTCGACTCTGTTTCCATTACCATCCTGTAGTTCGAGTTGATTGTTCGTACATGAATATACCGATCAAAATCGGTTGCGTACAATTATACCGTTACCACCC
>DOMT01000206.1:0-211 GCA_003509825.1 Coriobacteriia bacterium | reverse complement strand
CCGGCAGCGTCTGCGGCAGCCAGCACCTCGTCGTCGCGAATCGAACCACCCGGCTGGATAAGTGCCGTGATGCCGGCGGCGATGAGCACCTCCAGGGAGTCGGCGAAGGGCATGAAGGCGTCCGAGGCCGCCACGGCCCCCTGCGCCTTATCGCCCGCTTGCTCCACAGCGATGCGTGCGGAGTTAACGCGGTTGGGTTGCCCGGCACCGG
>DOMT01000031.1:1140-7238 GCA_003509825.1 Coriobacteriia bacterium | reverse complement strand
GCACCGGAGTCCCCGGTGTTCGCAGCACCCTCCGCACCGCCGTCACCTTCCCGCGCGGGTTTTTCGAACGCGGGTAACACGTCGTATCTCCAGGAGATGGGGGCGACACCGTCATCGAGTGCCACGCCCCCGCTTTTCGCGATGTCTTCGGGTAGCACCACGTCTATCACCGAGTTCGCGGGGCCGTAGCCCTCCTCACCCCTGACCAAGGTGGCGTCGATGTCTTTAAGACTTCCGTCGTCTGTACGGTAGTGAACGGGCATGCCGTAGTCGCAGGCTACGTGACTTCCGTCACTCAATCGGAAGTGCTTGACGTTTTGTTCGCGCAGCCCCTCCTCCTCGCCTACGATGTGGGGCTTTTCGGATGCGGGATCGTCTGCGGATCCGGTCGCAGAAAGCGCGTCGGAGCCGTCGGTCGCACCGTCGATGTCGAAGCCCCCGCAATCATCGGCATCGTCATCGGAAGCGAAGTCGTCCGTCCCATCGTCGGGTACCGGCAAAATCGCGGTGGGGGTATCGAGGAAGTCCCGCAGGGGCTTTGCGGCATGTGCGAGATCGGGGGGAAGTGTGAGCAGGAGGGACAAGCTGACACACAGGACCGCCCTCCACACCTTGATGCGGCTTTGTCCGGATACGGTGTCCGTACTCAGTGGGTCCATGCTTACCTCCATAACGTCTACGTTACAAAAAAACACGGTCTCCCACGAGGACGGATACTACGCTCTCGAGATGCGGTATGTCAATAATCTATAAGTATTTTTTAAGGTAGAGAGTAGAAACTCGACGCTATACCATCGTATACAATTTGATAGACTACAAGCTTATAAGGCTGTAATCCATTGATTTCTTAATGCATATCCGTCTCACAACAATTTCTATAGACGGTATTATCATAGCTAATTCGAATGTTGCATTCCCCATGTCAACGCACAGATCAACAGCAGCACCGGCACCATCATCTCTTGTCCGGGAAGTTACATAAACCGCAAGACAGGAAGCTCGGGGATGACTTATCATTATAGGATGATTTTTTTGAAACATCTTGCCCGTATCGGACGATCGACCCTGCTGTCATCGCTGTTGCTTCTTGCGCTGCTGATGCTGCCGTTTACGTACACCGGGGCACATGCAGCCGCGGCGGAGGCAGAAACGACCTCGACATCAAATCCGGGGACGGTTGAGCAGCTGTCCGAAGCTCCGAAGGGCTCGCTCGCCTTTCTCTATTGCCCTGAGCTGACCTGGGACGATCTGCTTTCCGGTTTGGCCGAACTGGATGCGGCGGGTAAGGCCGGCACACTGACTTTCCTCGGCGAATCCGGTTTTGCCAACCTCAGCGCCCCCAATGATCCGGGGCTGAGTGACCTACTTAAGACGACGGATGTGGGCGCTTACCGCTACAGCGGTAACACGGGTGCCGCAGATATGCTGGTGGCGATACAAGACTTCATCAACACCGAATTACCCGAAAACGCCGTACTGGTTATCGTCGCTGCTCCGCTTTTCGACGGCGGAGAGCCCTCCCGTGAGTTCACGCCGATCATCATCCGCGGCGATAACCACAGCGGGCTGATGAGTTCGGAGATCACCCACCGACAAGGTCTGATAACCGCAACCGACCTCGTAGTGCTCCACGCAAACCTCGAAAAACGGCAGGGGCATACCCCGGTGATCGACATCACCGCAACCAACGGTCTCGACAAATCCACCCTGGTTAACAAAACCGCCGAGACCGACGTCATCTCGCGCATCCAACGTCTGGCGCAGGAGGACGCAACCATCGAAAGCATGACGACCACCAAACAATATATAAGCATGGCCTTTCTCGGCTTTGTATTTGCAACCTTTACGCTCTCCATCCTCCTTTTGGTGCTCGGTAGGCGCGACAAACCGGGATCCCGCAAGCTCCTGGTACCGGCGGTACGCATTCTCTGGTTGCTGGTTTTAGCCTTTCCCATCGCCACCTTTCTGATGTTTTTGATTCTTCCCGCACGACCGTCTCCCGTCGATCTGATTTTCGCCCTATTGATATGGATAGCCATCTCCTCCATAGGCGCCCTACTGATCGGATACACCACCAAGTGGGTCAACTCACTGATTACCCTGTTTGCCTTGACGATAGTCGTGGTCTTATGGGGACAGCTGTTAGGCGGGCCCCTCTCGTCGGCCGGCTATCTAACCTACGACATCACCGAGGGGTCGCGCTATTACGGCATGGGAAACGAACAGGGAGCGATGCTGTTCGGCTCCTGGATCACTTTATCCGGCCTGCTCATCAACCGCTTTCCCGATGCCAGGGCCATCCCCTTCTTTAAGAAGTGGGGGTTCGCGCTCGGCTCGCTTGCCTTGCTGTTCGTGTCCACCAGCCCCTGGTTCGGCGCCAGCTTCGGGCCTCTGGTCTGGGGATTCATCGGCTGCTTCTTCAGCTGGTGGCTGTTTAACGGACGACGCCTCAAGTGGTGGCTGATACTTATCATGGTTGTTGCAGCCTTTGCCCTGGCGCTCACCGTGCTGTACGCGGATATCGCACTCAACCCCGCCTCCCACATGCACCAGGTACTCCCCTCGGCAGGCGACGGGCTGATGGCGGTCGTTACCCGCATCGCCTCCGATGTTTGGGCGTATTCCTTCGCGCTGATCAGGGACTACGTTCCCTTGGTGGCGATTGTGTTTTTCGTCTTCACCTTTATCTTACTGGTGGTGCTTCGCGTGCTCAAACCCGGCACCTATCGCGAGTTCTGGGCACGCAACGTGGCCTTTCGCATCTCCTACTCGGTGTGCTTCGTGCTTGCAAGTCTCACCTTCATAATCGAGGACTCGGGCATATTCACTCCGGCGATGTTGATAATCTATCCGGTGGCCGGCTTCGTGTGGCTGATCTGCGACCTCCACAGCTGGCACTTGCGGATGCTTGATGAAGACGGTCCTCCCCTCACCATCAAGCAACTGCAACGTGAGGCTTTAGACCTGCTCTTACACAAGAATGCCGGCAAGCAGACTCGAGAAGAAGAGGACGACAAATGACCCCCGGCAAGCGTTTCTCGGGTAAAAGCAGTGAGTCGGCCGGTCGGGATGTTCGGGGTAGCCGAGGCAGACACTTCAAGGGTGATGAATCCGACCTCGCCGTCGTGTCGGCACGCACCGAAGGGGCGCGCGCCGGCGCAACACATTTCAGAGCCGCGCACTTCAAACAACCGGTATCCGAAGATTTCGATGGATTCGAGGCAAAACGCTCGGGCGGGCGAACCGACGAACAGCACGACGAGCAAAACACCCCCTCGGTAGGCCACTCCACGGCCACTATGTCGATCGCCACGATCCTGTCGCGCATCACGGGGTTCGGCCGCACCTGGGCCCAGGCCTTCGCCCTCGGAAGCACCGCGCTGACCTCGGCCTATGTGGTGGCAAACAACATACCCAACCAACTGTATGAGCTGGTTGCAGGTGGCGTTCTAACCACGGCGTTTCTACCCATCTACCTGGCACAATTAAAAAAACGTGGAGCCAAACAGGCCTCCGATTACGCCTCCAACCTCCTCAGCATCTCCGCCATCCTGTTGGGTCTGGTCGCTCTTTTAGCGACGATATTCGCCCCCCAGGTCATCACCGTGCAGACGTTCATGGCCGACGACTTCGATATGGAGCGGGCGGTTTTCTTCTTCCGCTTCTTCTCGATTCAGATTCTCTTTTACGGCGTGGGTGCACTGATCAACGGGCTGCTCAATGCGCATCGCAGCTTTTTATGGCCTGCGCTCGGCCCGGTGTTTCAAAACATCGTCTGGATCGTCACTTTCATCGCCTATCCGTTCATCTCGGCCATCGATCGCGACTTTGCCTTTATCTGGCTTGCCGTGGGAACGACCCTCGGGGTGATAACGCTTTTTGCCATCCAAGTTCCCGCGCTCATCAAGCTGAAGATCCCCTTGCGCTTTCATATCGATCTGAAAGACCCCGCGCTGATCGACACCCTCAAGCTTGCCGGGCCCGCCGTCATCTTCGTTGTCATGAGCGTCATCGCCGTGATGGCGCAGACCAATTTTGCCACAGCCACGGTGGAAGACGGCGTTTCGACCATCTACTACGCCCAACTCTGGTACATGCTGCCCTACGGTGTGATCGCCGTAGCACTCGCCACCGCCCTGCTCACCGAGATGAGCGAGGCCTCCGCCGTTGAGAACTGGAAGAAGTTCCGCGATAACGTGCAACTCGGGCTGCGCACCACCGTCTTCATGATCATTCCTCTAGCTGCGATTCTCTTCGTTTTGGCCTACCAGTTTGCCGGCCTCTATCAATTCGGCGCGTTTACCGCCGAAAATACCGAGAGCGTGGGAGCCATGCTCAGCGTCTGGTGCCTGGCGCTGCCCTTTTATGCAACATACATGTTCATCTACAGGGTGTTTTCCGCGATGCGCAATCTCAACCGCTTCGTGGCCATCGATGCCGTCGGTCGCGTGTTTCTCATCGCTTTGTACGGACTTCTCACCTCGGGATACGGCCTGTTTCCCGGACTGGGCCTGATCGGTATTCCGCTGGCCGAGATGATCATCTTCTTTTCTCTATGCGCAGCGATGCTCTATCACCTGCGCAAAAAGATCGGCTCCTACGGGCTCACGCAAATCGTCGGTGACGGTATTAAGATTTTGATCGCCGCTCTGGTGTCCGTAATGCCCGCCTTTGTCTTCCTGCGGTTCTTTACCGTGTCCAACGCGCTTGTGGCCTTCGCTGTCATCGCCGTCTTCGGCACTTTGGCACTGGCCATCTATTACTGGATGTGTAAGTTGCTCAAAGTTCCCGAGATCGACATAGCCCGTAGAATAGTCGGAAAAGTGGCCCGCGTGGTGAGGAGAACCCCATGAGTGTTAAACAAGGCACCGGTGTTACGGCGCTGATACCCGCCTACAACGAAGCAGACACCATAACGGCAACCGTTGAGGCGATCGGCACGATCGAAGAAGTCGGAACCATCGTTGTGATCGACGACGGGTCAAAGGATGAAACCGCGGTGCTCGCCGAAAAAGCCGGGGCGACGGTGATCCGTCTCACCAAAAACGGTGGTAAAGGTGCTGCGCTTCAGGCCGGGGCCACCTGGCTCACCCGTCGCGGAGCGGTTCCCGATGTGGTTCTGCTCCTCGACGGTGACCTGGGAGCCAGCGCTACAGAAGCCGAAAACCTGCTCTACCCGGTCGCCTCCGGCCTGGCGGACATGACGATCGGCGTGCTGCCTACCCCACCGGGCAGCGGTGGGGTAGGCGCAGTCAAGGGCNNCTGAGATTCGGCGTAGTCAAGGATCTGGCCCGCCGCGAAATCCGCGAACTGGGTGGTGGCTACAACGCGCAGGCCCCCTTGAGTGGACAGCGAGCCTTAAGCAGAGCGTGCTTCGAGGCGGTGTTACCCTTCGCTCAAGGGTACGGCGTAGAGGTTGCTCTGACCATCCGTGCCCTCAAGCAGGACTTTCGCATCCTGGAAGTGATGGTGGAGATGCAGCACCGCGCCACCGGCAAAAATATCTCCGGCTTCATCCACCGCGGCAGGCAATACCTCGACGTCTACCGCACCATCCGGCAACTCGCCAAAAACTGATCGCAAACGGAAGCCGGTTACCTACCCACCGTTGCCGCCAGCCGTTCGCAAAGCGACATCGAGGCCAGGTTGATGACTTTTGCGAGATCCAGCGCGGCTGCTTCCGCCAGAGCCGTACCGTAGGCTTCATCTGCCAGATAGCAATGGGCGGCGTGTCGCAGCTTGACGTTCGTGGTCACGTCGGCAAAGTTACGGGCCGTGTTATCGATGAGTTGCGCTCTCTTATCCGCAGCCAGTAGATTCCAAAGCAAACCGGGCTGGTAATACGGATCGTCGCCGTCGTATTGCGAGTAACGACCGACGGCACCCTCCCACAGCAACCTCGGATCGACGAGCTCTCTGAAATCGCCTTGCTCCACCCACTCGCCGATGCTATTGGGCGTGTAGCCCTTAACCGCTCCGTAGTTGCCGTCAACACGCATTTGACCGTCACGATGGTAAGCATGAACAGGCACCATCGGACGGTTGACGGGGATCTGGTGATGGTTTATACCGAGCCGATAACGCTGGGCATCGCCGCG
>DOMT01000031.1:933-1128 GCA_003509825.1 Coriobacteriia bacterium | reverse complement strand
AGCCGGATTGAACGCCGCCTGCTCCACATCCGCAAAGTAGTTCTCCGGGTTGCGATTGAGCTCCATGGTGCCCACGGGAATCAGTGGATACTCACCGTGGCGCCAAACCTTGGTGACATCGAAGGGGTTCTCGGGATGGCTTTTGGCCTGCTCCTGAGTCATGACCTGGATAAATAAACCCCACTGCGGAAAGTC
>DOMT01000031.1:0-895 GCA_003509825.1 Coriobacteriia bacterium | reverse complement strand
AGTTTTCGATACCTTGCCCACACACCCAGTGAAACTTCACCCACACCAGTTCCTTATCCTTGTTGATCATCGAGAAGGTGTGCGAACCGAATCCATGCATATTGCGATAGCCCACGGGAATGCCGCGGTCGCTCATGACCACGGTCACCTGATGCAGGGCTTCGGGCAGACAGGACCAGTAATCCCAGTTGCTCTGAACACTACGACGATTGGTTTTAGGGTCGCGCTTCACGGCGTGATTGAGATCGGAAAACTTATTCGGATCACGGATGAAAAACACCGGCGTATTGTTGCCCACAAGATCCCAGTTGCCCTCCTCGGTATAGAACTTGGTGGCAAAACCACGGATGTCACGCTCGGCATCGGCCGCCCCACGCTCGCCCGCAACGGTTGAAAAGCGCACGAACACGGCGGTTTGCCTACCCACGCCGTCGAATAGTTTTGCAGCGGTGTATTGAGTGATGTCGTGCGTGACCGTAAAGGTACCGAACGCCCCCGAACCCTTGGCATGCATACGCCGCTCGGGAATGACCNNTTCTCCAGATACCAAACATCCTGCAGCAACATCGGCCCACGTCGCCCGACGGTTACGGCATCGGTGTTATCGGGAACCGGGGCTCCCGCGGCAGTGGTGAGCTTGTGGTCGGTGCCGGAGGCTTCCGGCGATACCGGAACCTGCGACGTGGCTCTGTTAGTCATATTTTCTCCCTAANNGTCATCCCAATATGCTAATAGATGTATTTTTCAGATGAATATTACCATACGGTGTGTTTCAGGCCCTTGTCGATGCCCTTGCAGGTGAACAGCATAAAACAGCACTCCGAGCGCAACCCGAAGTCTCCCACTGACGGACGAATGCGCATCTCGTGCCCGCGAAAGGTTGTTCTCCGCACCT
>DOMT01000064.1:1434-4277 GCA_003509825.1 Coriobacteriia bacterium | reverse complement strand
CGCCAGCAGGAAGGTGCCACCGAACTCCGCGAGCTCCACACCCATGGCCGTGCCCACCTGCTCGATGAGCTCGCTGTTCCACGTTTGCGCCAGCGCCGTGCCCACGGGAAAGGCGGTGGCAAACTGATGGAGCAGCTCGCCTTTGGCGGGATTGCCGAGGATGAATTTTTGCAGATACCAGGGTATGTGGTTCATGAACTCCATCATGGCCTCGACGGGTTTTACCTTGCCGTTTTTCAGCTTGACCGAGGTTTTTTGCACGCGCACCCCCGCGGGTCCGTCGCAGAGCGCCATGTTGGGAATACCCCTTTCCACCAGGTGCGAGGTGGTGTAAGCGGCCGCCCCGGGAACGCAGATATGGGGGCGGGTGTCCATGATGCCCGTTGCGATGACGATTCGCCGCATATCCTCGAAATCCAAGCTGTCGAGCACCTGCTTGGCTTCGGGGCTGAGGGCAGGCTCGGGTATGTGGTAACTATGTGTTTCGGTGATGATGGCGCCGGGATCGATGGTGAGACGTCGGATGCCCTCAGGCGGGCCGACAGCGCGCGATGCGGATGACTCCGGCGGCTTGATCTCGTCCAAACTTCGCTCGAGCCTACACACGGGGCTACAAACTTCGGTGGTGACGGCGTGCGCCAGGCCGAGCATGGCGACGACCTCCGTTGTGCGGGAGTTTTCGCCGAGTCGCAGCAGGTAGTCGCCCGCCTCCAAAATGAAGTTCGCGCTCTTCTCGTCATAGGCGGCAAGATCGGTAATGTCAAAGCCGAGCTGCAGCTCTTCAAAACCTCCCGGTTCCAGCAGCCCGGTTTTGGCAAAAGCCACGAGACTCTGAAACTCCCTGTGCAGCCTACCGTTCGGCGCGCTCGCATAGAGCTGCACGCACTTCTTTCCGGAGAAGGTGCCGCCGGTATTGGCAACCTTGACGGTGACGGTAATCTCCGTTCCATCCACGGACACATCCAGGCACTCCATCGCAAAATCGGTATAGCTCGCCCCGTAACCGAAGGCGTAGCGCGGCGCCACATCGAAGCTGTCGAAGTAGCGATAGCCCACGTAGATGCCCTCGCGGTAGTATTCATCGGGAGACGGGCCGCCGAGATGACTGTACTCCATCGCGTGGGGCAAATCCTCGTAACGCCGCGGCCAACTCGCGCTGAGGCAACCGGAAGGAGTCACCTTGCCGGTGAGGATGTCGGCGAGTGCATTGCCGCCCTCGGAACCCTGCTGGCAGAAGAAGAGCAACGCGTTGATACCGGGAATTTCCTCCAGCGCGCTCAAATCCATCTGCCCACCGACGTTGATGGCGACGATCACCCTCTCATAGGCGACGGTGAGTGTTTCGAGATGGTCGAGCTCGGCCCTCGACAAGCAGTAGCCGCGTTCGTCGAGACTGCGGTCGGTACATTCGCCCGCCTGACGCGCGATGACATAGAGCGCGGTGTCGCAGGATCCCCCGGTCCTGCTCTCCCGGATGTCGCCCTCGGTGATGGCTCGACCCGGCGGGTACTGAAAATCGGTGGCCATGATGTTGATGCGGTCGTCGGAGTTAAAGCGCAGTATCCGCTTCGCTATCGCTTGGTAGGAAGCGGCCTTCTCCCCGACGAGCTGTATCTCATTATCACGCAACCAGGCATCGGTGGTGATCGTAAAGCCGGCCTGCTTGAGACCTTGCTCGATGCTCACCGAGTAGCGCTCGTTCACCTCGCCGCTGCCGGTGCCGCCCTTGATGGTGGTCGCCGCACCGGCGCCGTAAAGCGCCAAAGGACAGGGAGCGATCGGAAGCACTCCGTCGTTTTCGAGCAAGACGATGCTCTCGGCCGCTACCGCGCGCGCGAGGCGACGAAACGCCCGTTCGCGTTCGCTCTCAGCATCCGTTGTCGCCGCCTTTACCCACATGATATCCACCTCCGTTGTGCCCCTTTTCGCTTAACGGCAACCGTAGCACATCTTCAGCCGAAGTGTAAAAAAGGAAACGCCTTCGTAACGCCACGGCGCTGTTACATCATTGCCGCTTCATGCGGAGACGATGGGGGGGGTGCGACGACCGAGGGCCGGCCCGCTGCCGAGAGACAGAAAACGTTCGGCCTCGGCGCTAAAGTGCTTCAAAGACAAGTAAATCCATCCGCGAACGGTATATCCGCTTGTCTTTCGCGCACTTTAGCCTAATCCAGGAGCGAGACGCGCGTTGCACCAGGGCTCGGCGTGGATGACGGCTTCTACGACGAGAAATCCCACCGACAGCGACGATACGGAAAGCGACAGGAAGACGCCGATGTAGAGCCCCGGAACTTTGTTCTTGATGCCCGACGTTGCAATCTGCGTGGCCACAAAGAGCATGAAAAGCAGTACCGGGAGCACCATCCACCAGGTCTGCCAATCGAAGAGCAGCCTGAGCAGAAAGCCCGACGCCAGCAGCTGCAAGAAGCAACGCAGCAGCGAGATGAGGATGTTTTTGAGCTGCCCGAGTTCGGGCAGGTAGGAGACGATGCCGGCGATCAGCATCAAAAGCGCGGCGGCGGCCAGCTCGATCGAGCATGCGGGCACATACCCTATCTNNATGCGGGCACATACCCTGAGCAGCGTGGACTTACCCGTACCGGAGCCACCCACAAGGTCGTAGACCTTTGCGGCCTCAAGCGCGAAGTCCACATCGGCAAACAAGGTCGTCGATGCTTTTTCATTTTTGTAAGATACGGTCAGGGACCTTTCCGCAAACAGTGCCATCCCACTTCGTTCAGACCCGCAGAGCCCCCATGACATCATCGTACCTGCACGTCTGCGGCAACGCAAACATTTTGAGCACTTTTATTTGCGGGGCAACGCCGAGTGCTTTTATTTTG
>DOMT01000064.1:262-1406 GCA_003509825.1 Coriobacteriia bacterium | reverse complement strand
CTCCTCCGCCTCCTCCCCGCCCACACTCTGTATACTTATAGGGGTATGCGTAAAATGTGAACCATCGGAGGCAACGGCATGAGACAGTGCATGGATTCGGAGAACCTTCATCGTCGGCTGAAAAAAATCCTCGGCCAGGTGCAGGCCATCGAGCGGATGATCGATGAAGACATACCCTGCGAAGACATACTCATGCAGATAAACGCCGCAAAATCCGCGCTGCATAAATGTGGGCAGCTGGTGCTGGAAGGGCACCTGAGTCATTGCGTTCGCGACGGCCTGGAACAAGGCGACCCCGATGCCACCATCCAAAGCTTCGCCAAAGCCGTCGAGCGCTTTTCGAATATGCGATGACAAAGCGGCTGATGTTGACAGAATTGCCTGTTTTGACACATTCAACCCTGAAACCCGCGGTTTTGCCCACCCCAACCGTCTCACCCTCGAAAAAGTAAGAATATCTGCGCAATAAACCCTTGAAAATGAGCTGACAAGACACTCGTTGCGAGGTAATATACCTATACCCCTATGGGTATCTTTAACACAGCCTGTAATGCCGGCCAAAGGAACGAAGTCGGCCGGACAGGGTTGTTTGGACGAGGCTATCTTTACTCGGAGCCTCGCCGTCCGCTTCCTTTCTCTGCTACGGGAAGGGAGATAGCGAAAAAGTGGAGATGTCTGAAAAGACGGTGATCGAGGGAGCGATGGCATCATGAAAGATTGGAAGATTTGGGAGTGGGTCGAGCGGGTGCTGGATTGGGGCGGAGTCAAAAAGGATATCGTCTTTCTCGTCATCTCAACGATTGCTCTGGTTGTGAGCTTTTTTGCGCCCGACGTACTGCCCTTTAACCCTGCGTGGATAGCCATCGTTCTCTGTGGAGGGCCGATCGTGGTGGGTGCGATTATCGGGCTGGTTACGGAGCTTGACATCAAGGCCGACGTGCTCGTGTCCATCGCGTTGATTGCCGCGGTTGTCATCGGCGAAGACTTCGCGGCCGGCGAGGTGGCGGTCATCATGCAACTCGGCGCGCTTTTGGAGGAGCTCACCGTTGCCCGGGCCCGTGCGGGTATCGAACGTTTGGTGGAGTTGAGTCCGCGCACCGCCCGCGTCATCGACTGTGGAAGCGAGCGGGGGGTTCCCGCAGAG
>DOMT01000064.1:0-240 GCA_003509825.1 Coriobacteriia bacterium | reverse complement strand
CACAGGACAGACCTCGATCGACGAGTCGGTTATGACCGGCGAGTCGCTGCCCGTTGACAAAGCTCCCGGCGACGCGGTGCGCAGCGGCACGGTCAACCGGTTCGGTGCCTTCGAGATGCAAGCCGAGCGCGTGGGTGAGGATAGTTCGCTGCAGCGCATGATCGCGCTGGTTGAGTCCGCCGACGCGGGCAAGGCCAAGATCGTGCGGCTTGCCGACAGATGGGCAACCTGGATCGTAGT
>DOMT01000011.1:8439-30579 GCA_003509825.1 Coriobacteriia bacterium | reverse complement strand
GGTTTCGCGGTCTCGGGAGTTTCATTCACACCGCCTTTACTTTGCTGTCGCTTCAGCTCTTCCACGTAAGCGTTTGCCGACGAGCTGCGCACGCTCGGCTTTTTTTTCGCTTGCGAGCCCGATGCCCTGAGGGCCAGAAAAAGCGCGATGATTGCAATAATCAATGCCGAAATACCGGCAACAAGTGCGGCTATGATGATGAATTCTGCCATATCCAACCTCTCAACCTAATCAACCTGCCCATATTATCATGTTAAAGGGTGAATTCCCGGCAAGGAGGTCTCGATTTACCATCCTCAGGATGATTTTATGGCCGAATCGAGTCGTTTTTTTGAAATATTTGCCGGTTAATGTATCATTTAGGGAGCCGACCGCAGCTATCTTCAGCAACGGACGAGTATAATCCCGGTGAAGGGCACAGGTCGGCCCAATGAGGAGTCATCGATTATCGGAGGGTATCATCATGAGCGAAAACGAACGACCACGGATAAGAATTCTCGAGAACGGGCCCTATCTCGTATCGGGGAACGTTCCACTTGACGAAAAGGTGATGGTCACCGACGGACATCATCGGAAGTATGAAAACGGACGCGCCCTACCGCAGTCCGAATCCTATGCGCTTTGCCGGTGCGGACACAGCGAGAACCCGCCGTTTTGTGACGGCATGCACGCCACGATCGGCTTCGACGGCGAGGAGACGGCAGATCGGGCATCATTTGACGACAGAGCCGAGATTCTCGGTGGACCCACACTCGATCTTTACGACGACAATCGTTGTGCGTTTGCACGCTTCTGCCATCAAAAAGACGGTAGTGTGTGGGAACTGACGGAAGAGTCGGACGATCCCGACCGGCGGGAGCAAGCCATCGCTGCATCGACGAACTGTCCGGCGGGACGCTTGGTGCATCATGACAAACAAAATGACTACGCGGAGATAGAACCCGAGCTCCTGCCTGCCATCTCGGTGCTGCAAGATCCCGAAAAGGATGTGAGTGGGCCGCTTTTCGTACAGGGCGGTGTGGAGCTCATCGGTGCGGACGGTGTCCCCTACGAGCGCAGGAATCGCTACACCCTCTGCCGGTGTGGAGCATCACAAAACCGTCCGTTTTGCGATGCGTCGCACGTGGCGGGCTATAAGGACGGCTTGTAGTAACTCCGACCCGCAAAGGTTCGTTTCAGACCCCGATGTTCCCATACATGCGAAAATCCCTCCCCTGCAGGCACTCTGCAACTATCGTGGGTGAGGGATTTTTTCATCTTGCCGGTAAATGACAGGTGCACGACCGGCGGATTTTCTAATAGTCGGTTACGATTCCGAAAAGGTGGAGGATAAAGACCGCCAGTATCGAGAAATTACCNNAGAGAGAAATTACCCAACAACGAAATGACGATGATACAGAAGCGAAACGTCCATATCCTGTAGTGCCCACCGTCGTAACTCGGCCTGTCACGTTTGCCGCGATAGGCCACGGCTGCAAGCACCGTCAACGCCGCCAAACAAAGTTGGACTATCAAGCCCAAAACCTCCTGGAAGATACTGAGTTGCCATCCGGCGTGCCAGTAATAGTTCAGTGCCGCCAATGCTCCGGTGATGATTGCCAAGACGATCATAAACCCCTCGCCTTCTAACCAGGACACCTGCTCCCATACTTTAAGATCGTATCCTGTGTGCACGATAGTGCTAATTACTTTAACATTATTATATCATCGTCCGAGAATATGCACTTTTTTAGATTTTCGCCGCCTGCTTTTGCCGGGTGAGCTACAATACTGCGGGTACCTGCAAGCGAACAGGGAGATACGATGATTTACGACACCATACTCGACGCCATCGGAAACACTCCGATGGTACGGATAAACCACATAAATCCCAACCCCGCCGTAGAGCTGTACGCCAAATACGAGGGTTGCAACCCCACCGGCAGCATCAAGGACCGGNNCTACAAAATGATCAAACGGGCCGAGAGCGACGGCGTTTTAACCAAAGACAAGATCATCATCGAGGCCACCTCGGGAAACACGGGAATCGGACTGGCGATGATCGGTGCCGTAAAGGGCTATCGCGTGCAGATCGTCATGAGCTCGGCGGTCTCGGTGGAGCGTCAACAGATGATCAAGGCCTTCGGTGCCGAAATCATCCTTACCGACCCCGAACTCGGAACCGACGGCGCGATTTTAAAGACGCGTGAACTCATCGAAGCCGAGCCCGAGCGTTACTTCAACCCCGATCAATTCTCCAATGAATACAATATCCTAGCCCACTACAAAACCACCGCCGAGGAGATCTGGCAGCAAACCGACGGGCGCATCACGCACTTCGTCTCGGCTCTGGGCACTTCCGGAACCCTGATGGGCGTGGGTATGATGCTCAGAGAGCGCAACCCGTCGGTTAAGATCATCGAAGCCCAGCCGGTGAAGGGGCACTACATCCAGGGCCTGAAAAGCCTGGCCGAGGCGATCGTACCCGAAATCTATGACATCGAAGCGATCGATGAAAGCATTCTCATCGATACCGAGGAAGCCTATGAGATGACCCGCAGGATCGTGCGGGAAGAGGGCATTTTCGTCGGTATGTCGAGCGGGGCGGCGATGTTGGCCGCGGTGCAGGCCATCCGCGAGCTTGAGAGCGGCGCCATGGTGGTCATACTGCCCGACCGCGGAGAAAAGTACCTGAGTACGAGCCTGTTCGCCGAACAGCCGGCATAACCGACGGACGGACGGCTGTCACCGGGGCCGACAACTACTCGAACAAAGTCTTTACTCCCGCGAGAACATAGGAACTGCCGCCGCGACCCTTAACGTCTTCGACCATCGATACCACCAACAAGGGATCGGGGTCGTCGTCGCTTGCCGTGAATGCGACGAACCATCCGAGCTCGGTGCCCGAAGTATCGTCGACCGACTGCTTGATCTCGGCGGTGCCCGTCTTTGCGCCGAGACTGCGTCCTTCAACCAGTGCGGCCGTCGCGCTTCCGGATTCCACCACCTTGACGAGATCGTCGCGGATCGTCTGTGCGGTTTCAGGGCTGAATGCGCCCTGCTTCCAGTAAGAGGGAGATGCCTGCTCAGACAGGATCAGCGACGGCCGTAGGATATCGCCACGGTTAAGAAACGAGGCGTAGAGTGAGGCCATATGCACGGGATTTACAAGAATCTGCCCTTGTCCGTAACCGCTGTCGGCGAGTTGTATCTCGGATTCGAAGCCACCCGTGGATGAAATGAGCGACGAATACAGGGGGAACTCGAAGGGAATCTCCTCCTCGAAGCCGATGCGCACGAGTTCTCGGGCAAAACGATCGGAGCCGATCTCAAGCGCGGCTTTGGCAAAGAAGATATTATCGGAGAACTTCAGGGCATTTTCCAGATTGGCGGGGCCGTCGTATTCCATGGTCGTTGTAACACGATAATCTCCCCAGCTCGCATCCTTTTGCCAACCGGAGCCGCTATGTTTCAAATCGTCGGTTACGGATATCGCGGCCGTTTCAAGAGCGAGAGCACCGGTGATCGGCTTCATCGTCGATCCNNGTAAATCTGTTGTGGAAGGGCAGGTCGGGATCCTCGTTAAGCGAGCTCCACGTTTCATCGGACAACCCGAACACGAAGTCGTTGGCATCGTAGGTGGGGGTACTCACCAAGGCCAGTATCTCGCCTGTTTTCGGATGCATGGCAACCGAACAGCTTTTATCCCCGGCAAAGAGGTCATAGAGCTGCGTTTGTTTATCGATGTCGATGGTCAAGGTTACNNGTTTTTGGCAACAGAGGCCTTTACATTGGACGCCTTGTCGACGATGACGATCTCGTGGCCGTCAACAGCCCGCAATTGCTCCTCGTAGAGCTTTTCGATTCCCGCCTTACCGATGACGCTGTTTTCGCCGTAACCTTTGTCACGCACGGCCTCCAGCTCCTCGGCACTGATGCTTTGGATGTACCCCGTAAGATGGGAGGCTTTTTCCGCCAGAGGGTACTGTCGTACCGACGTCTCGCCGATCAATATCCCCGGTATGCCGAGCAGCTGTTCGATCAAGGCACTTTCATCCGGAGACAAGGTCTTGAGCAGCACGAACGTGTCCTCCTTGACGTATGAGGCATTGAGGTTTTGCATGATGGTTTCTGCCGTAATGCCCAGAAGCTCCGCCGCCCGGGCGATATCATCGGGATTATAGGGAGCCGTCTTAACGCCGCCGGTCTCGCCGTCGACCCCACCGTTTCTGTTCATCGCCTTGGGTACGAAGCCCACCGTCGGAGCACTCCCCTGCCCCGCCAACACCCTACCGTAGCGATCCAGTATCCGGCCACGGAGCGCCGGTACCGTGTTGACCTGCACCTTGTCGGTCCAGCCGAGATCGGGCAAGATCAAAGTAGGTGACCAGGCGAGACGATACTCATCGTTACCGATACCCCTGTACGTGGCCTCGGCGTCAAAGGATACCTTTCCGGCTACCGTATCCATCTCAAGCGAGTACCTCACCAGCTTGTCCCTCGTCTTATCGGAGTAGGAAAGATTGCCGTACACGTCGACTCCCAGCACCTCGTCGATGTGCACGATGAAGCCGCTCGCCTCGATACCCGAATAGATATTCTCATTGCGTGCAATAAAGTCCTCGGAGGTGATGCTGGCCTGCACGTCATCCGTAACCAGGGCGTAAAGACCGGCGTAATCTTCCTTTTCGATCAGGGCGTAATAGTTTTTAAGAAGCTCATCGGGTTGCTTAGGTTATGGCATACCGACCCTGAACACGACTACCAGCAGAAACACGAGCAAAATCACGAGCACTACAGTAGCGGCGATGATTATCTGTTTGAGAGGCGGTTGCTTTTTGGGAACGTGATGCTGCGTATGCATGGGAACATAGGAGGATGCCGACTCGAGTTCTCGAAGCACGACGGCTTCGGGTTTCGAAGAAGGTGAAGATCCTTTTCTTTTCGGCATATTCCTCCTTGTCCCGTTCCCGATTTGTAGATATCACTATTGCAGGTGCAGGAAGGAAAATCAAGCTTACGACGACCCTACGGTTGCTCCTCGGGCACCGACTGCACCTCGGCCACCGCTTGCTTCTTCGTCACCCTCTCCTTATACACCGCCCTGAGGAGATAGACGAGCGTGAAGAGGGCGAAGATGATCAGCAAAGCCGTGACGAACATCTGCGTGCCACCCGTGAGCATGCCGCCGACATACGAATAGACGATCGTAGCCGGTAGCTGACCCACACCCGTTGCGATGATGAAGGATCGGAACTTCATCTTGGTTAAACCCGCAGCATAACTGACGATGTCGAAGGATATGAACGGTAGCAGACGTGCGATCAGGATGGCATGGGTTCCGTATTTCCCGAAGAACACATCGATCTCCCGTATAGCCCTGAGTGAAGTAAGCTTGGCAACGACGTCCCGCCCGAGTATGCGGGCGATGTAAAAGCAAAGGGCGGCGCCGGCCATCGCGCTCGTCCACGAAAGGATCGCACCTTGCCACCAGCCGAACAGCCCGGCGTTTGCAAAGGTGATCAAAAAGGCCGGTATGGGAGCCAGTACGGATTGCAGTATCATCAAAAGAAACGATATCACCGCCGCATACACCCCGTAGGAATCGATGAATTTCTTGATAACGGCGGTATCGCCCGAAGCCAGCAAGGCGACGGCCTCGTTGATCGCTTCGTTGACGGCAGGCACGAAGAAGTAGATCGCGAGTGACGCGGCGATAACCGCCAGCAAGGCGATCTTCAGTATCGTTTTCGGTTGTATGTTTTTCATGTCGATCGCTCTACCCTCTCCCATTGTTTTTCGTCCGATCACCATGATCAGGATCATCCCTGCCGGCAAAAGCAGCACCAGTACGATGTTTATGACTGAAAAGCCAAGTGCACTCAGACCCAAACCCTCGCGGATGATCGCCGCGGGAACCACGGACAAGCTCTTCGGACCCAAAATCAAAAGCGCGATAAGAACCGATGCCGCCGGGGTGCAAAGTGTGAATATGACATGCATGCGGCCGATAGCCCGTCTCTTTCCGTCGACTCCGACCTGCCCGTTCTNNGACCCTCCCACCTCGGCCGAAGAGACTCCTCCTGAAAACCAAGAAGAGCGTCAGGCAGGCGAGAGCGCAATAGAGTGCCGCCAGATAACCGATATTGATCCTCATCTCAAGCCACTCGATTTTAAAGCTGCAAACAGCCAACAACAGCGCGATCACAACGCTGTTGTAGAGCAGAAAGAAAACCCTGTCCATGGGCGACTAACCCCGCGCTCTGAATATCACCTTGACGAGTGTGCCGTCGNNATCCGAAGCGCCGGTCTCGTAGGAGGCGTTACTGGTTATACCTACGGCACAACTATCCAGGCAAAGGATGCAACCGGTATCGGCCTTCTTCGCGTTTTCGATATTGCCGCCGAAGCGGATGTCCATCGAGCGTTCATCACCGGACTTGATGATATCGGCAAAGGCCACCTCCTTATCATCCCAGGCTACGTAGACATCGAGTTTCTCACCCACCACCCGAACACCTTTTTTCATGTCATCCATCGTCAGTTTGTTACTCGGTTCGAAACCCGCATCAACCATCGCCTGATAAAAGACCTTCTCATCGCCTAAGCCGCGCAGGACGGACTTCTCGCCGTTACTACCGCTGGCAAACACCACCCCGTGCCTCGTAGGCTCGGTAAAATACTTGCCGTTTACCTCGGCGAGTATCGTAACTTCCTTCTTACTTTTGTTAAAAACGATGTTTTTATCCGACGTCGCCTCTTCACCGGATGCGGGGGTTATGCCCGGCCCCCGACTTGCAGCCGGAGCCTGTGCGCAGCCGGCGAGCAGCAGTGCTGCCAGCACAACGGATGTCAACGTAAGTACGATACCCTTTTTCATATCGATTCCTTCTCCTTTATCTATCCCGGACACCATGCCCGGGATCACACGTTACCCGAGTCTTATATTCCGCCGCTTTGCAACCGATCGAGGGATGAACGAGAGTAAGAACAGCACGATTCCCGCAAGCGCCAACTCAAGCATAAGAATCGGCGAAAACCCGTTTACCACGATCTCCGATGCCAGAGAGGCGTAGATGAACGACGCCGGAATCATGGTGATGAATGAAACCAGCGTAAACGTCCCTACGCGCATCGGTGTCAGCGCATAGGCATAGCTTTGGATGGCATAGGGAAACACCGGCACCAGCCTGGTGAGGATGAGAAAGGATACGCCGTTTTCCCTGATACCCGCTTCGATCTTTTGAAATACGGGGTTGCTCGCAAATCTGCGCACGACCATGTCCCGCACACAATAACGACCGATGAGAAACGAGAGGCAGGAACCGACGGTTGCCCCCACCACGGTGAGCAGTCCTCCCAGCGCACCACCGTAGGTAACGCCTGCAATGATCGCCAAGAACTGACCGGGCAGCAAAAACACGGCTACCACGATGGATATGAGAATAAAGACGAGGTATCCCGGCCAGCCGAGCTCCTGAAAGTATCGCCTCATCGAAAGCACGTCGGTGAGTTGCTCCGCGAGGCCGGTAAGATAGGCGGCTGATAGCACCGCAGCGATCACCGCGATCAATACGATGGCTTTCCTCACAACGAACCCCTCTTTTGCAGCCTATTCAACAGGGCGTTGGTTTTAAGGCGGTTGCGCCATTTTTTCAGCGATGGGAGGGGCGATGGTATGGCTGAAGGGCCGTCCGTTCCGGAAACCACGTCGCCCCAGATCAACTCGAGTAGGTGTCGGGCGTGTGCGCCGTCGGCGGCGAAGGCGTCCCGACAACTCGCGCAATAAACCGCGATGTGCGTCGAGCCGAGCGCTTCGATACATCGGTGCGTGCAGGCGCGCGAGAGCTCGGGATTACTCGCACCCACCATGCCGCCCTTACCGCAGCAAAGTGTGTTTTTTCCTTCGATCATCGAGGGATTCAGGCAGTAACCGAGCTGCTTGATAAGGCTTCGCACGCCGACTTGGACTTTCTCATTTTCCCTGGTGGCACAAGCATCATGCACAACGAACTCGACTCCTTCACCGGCGGCTTTACCGCAAACCCCCGGAGGCAGACCGATCTCGCCCAGTACCTCCCACAGCGAAACAACCTCGGCGTCGGCATGTTTGCCGAGCGTATCGAGGCAACCCGGACAGGCGGTGATGATCTGATCCGCGCGAGCCTCCTCAAGCTCCGAGGCAAGCAGCCCGAAACGCTGCTCGAACAGATCGCTTCGGCCGACGAGTTTCGTCGGCTTGCCGCAGCAGGTAAGCACGAAGCCGAGCTCGGGAAAACGGCTTTTGAGATAGGCGGCCGTTTTTGCCGTCAACGTAGGATCGTAGGCCGCAAGCGCGCAGCCCGGCATAAACAGGCGCCTCATCTTCTGCCCCGTTTCAGCGTTCTGAGCAGAGCGCTGAAGGACAATTTCTGGTGGTTGTTCACCGATTTGAGGCTCTCGATCGGAATCGCACCGCCGTTATCGGTCACAATATCACCTCGAACGGCCAGAAAGGCCCGGCCTGGATCGAGATTCTTAGGACAAACCGCTTTGCATGATCCGCACACCATGCAGTAGAAAGCGCTTTTGCGGTCTTCGGTATCGAGAGTGGATGACAAGGCCTGCTCGAAATACTTTCGAGGGCTTTTCACATATCGCTGCAGGAAGAGGCAGTTTTTCGTGCAGGCGCCGCAAGCCGAGCATGATTCAGCCATAGAGCGAACATCCGTCATATTCTTCATGTCGGTATCGTCACCACCTCGATCACATTCGTTCCACGGTAAAATGTGACTTAATCTATCGGATTACCGCATTAAGTCAAATAGTGTTTTTTAATAAGTAGATACCCGCTGATCGGAAATCTTAATATTGCTTGACGTTTTCCGACATCCCTCTTAAGATTTTCGGTTATTTATACATAACGACCACACACACGATATCCGCCCTCGACCCTCAGACCACACCGGGATCGAGACAACGCGGACCAAAACCAGCCCGGGGAGATGCATGATTTCGATAATCATTCCGGTTTTAAATGAAGAAGCAACCATCGAAGACCTGATCAAACGTATACTTACACTCGATCCCGAACGCGCCGTCGCGAAAGAAATCATAGTAGTCGACGGCGGCAGCAGCGATCGAACGGTATCTCTGGCCTCGCCACAGGCAACGGTACTCACCGGACCACGCGGGCGCGGACAACAGTGCAATTACGGAGCGCGACAGGCAACCGGCGACATCCTACTCTTCCTACATGCCGACTGCGTCCCGGAAAAAGACGCGCTTGTCGACATCGAACAAGCCGTCGTTCGGGGGGCGCTATGGGGTTGTCAGAGGCTGCGCTTCGATAACCGCAGGCCACTGGCCACTCTCGTTGCGCTCTGTGCCAACCTGCGCGCACGCTGGCGGCACATCGTATTCGGTGACCAAGGCATCTTCATACGGCGCGATCTGTTTTTACGTTTGGACGGGTTTCCCAACCTACCTCTGATGGAGGACTACCGGTTTTCTTTGGATATGCGCAGGCAACGCCTGAAACCCACACTCGTAAAAAGTCGCATCACCACCTCATCGAGGCGTTTCGACACCAACGGCTACCTCTCCACACTCCTCCATATGTATCATATGCGCAGGATGTATCGAAGCGGCGCAGACATCACCCGCATCCAGGCGCTCTACGAAAACGTGCGCTGAGGCCGCCGATGACGAGACGGGCACTGATTCTCTTTACCCGGCTGCCGATTGCCGGGCAAACCAAAACCCGCATGACACCGGCGCTGAGCCCCGAGTCCTGTGCGGAGCTGCAATGGAGTCTGTTGGCCGATTTGTCGGCCACATTGGGCGGCACCGGTGACATCACTGGGGAATCCGGTACCGCAGTAAGCTACGATCTCTTCACCTGCTACACCCCCGACGGCTATCCGGCAAAGCTCGAACGGCTGCACGCGATGTTTGAGGCGGCCGGGTTTTTTGCGCAGGTGGAGGGCGACCTGGGCACGCGGATGCGCTCCGCGTTCGCGCAGGTGTTCGACGCCGGTTACGATCATTGCCTGCTACTGGGTTCGGACATCCCATCGATCACCGCTGCGGATATCGACGAAGCCTGGAGTGAACTGGAGTCAAGCGAAGTGGTGATGGGCCCCTGTGACGACGGAGGGTTTTGGCTCGTCGGACTCAAAACACCGTTCGACGAATTGTTTGCAGATGGGCGCTACGGAACCGACGATGTGATGGAGCGAGCTCGAAATATCTGCGAAACCGAGGCCAGATCCCTGGCTCTCATAGTGCAAAAGGCCGATTTGGACACCGTCGACGATCTCCGCCGTCTGAAGCCCACGATAACGAAGGAGCACTCCCCCCACCTCTACGGGTTTCTCAACGAAGGTGAAGGAGTTGCGAGCCTGTAGATTTTTTTGCACGCCCAGCCGGGCGGGAACGGCTATCGGGGATATTTCGCCTACGGCCCCTATAACCCCGGATCCCTGCAAATTCAGATCCCCTACAGCAGTTCAGCCGAACCGGATTCACGATCCGGTTCGGCTGAACTGGCGGGATGTACGGGACTTGAACCCGCGACCTCTGGCTTGACAGGCCAGCGCTCTAACCAACTGAGCTAACACCCCGCTTGGGTGCTTTTCTCTTCCCCTTCGCTTCGCTGTTTCAGCATCGGGAAAAGCAGCGAAAGACATTCTACTTGAGCAGGTCGCTTCTGTCTACTGCAATTTGCGTCCTTTTTTGGACCTCAAACGCCCATAAAAGCTCATTTTTGCTTATCACAGTAATAGCTCGGTGCAGACGATTTTGCAAACCATTGGGATTCTTTTTCAAACTTATACTTGCACAAGTGGACAGTTAGTAGTAATCTTTCATCTTCCCAATTTGCGGGGTGGAGCAGTCTGGTAGCTNNGCGGCCCGCTTCTGTCTACTACGTTTTTTCGTGATTTTGAAACATTTCGAATCACCCCGGCACCTCATTTTGCACACTCGGCATATTGATCGTCACCCCCGAAGGCAACAAGCTGCTCATACTTGTAATATGGGCGGCGGATCAGGAGTTTTACGCACAACCTCAAAGTGGGGTGTGCGGGATAAAAAAGTAGAGGAGGCTTTACATGTTTGATTTTTCAGGCAAGGTAGTGGTTGTATCCGGGGCGTCGTCGGGTTTGGGCGCTCAGATGGCAAGAGGGTTTGCAACACAGAATGCGAAACTGGTTTTGATGGCGCGGCGCGTCGAGAAGCTCGAGGCGTTGGCCAAGGAGCTCTCCGATCAGGGTACCGAGTGCCTCGTCGTCAAGTGCGACGTCACCGATCCCGTCATGGTCAACGAGGCTGCCGCAACGGTTGAAAAATCCTGCGGCCGCGTGGATGTCCTGCTCAACGTCGCGGGATCCGCAAAAAATGCCGGTGTTCTCGAGATGACCGATGAGGAGTGGGACTTCACCATCGCAGCCGACATGTCCAGCGTATTCTACGTCACCCGGGCGTTTGCCAATATCATGAAGAAGCAGGAATCCGGACGCATCATCAACATCTCATCGATGTACGGCTTGGTAGGCAACACCGCCATCGACACCGTCGCCTACCACACCGCCAAGGGCGGCGTGGTCAACTTCACCCGTGCCGTTGCCGCCGAGTTGGCCAAATACAGCATCACCTGCAACGCGATCTGCCCGGGTTACTTCGAGACCGAACTCACCGCCGACGTGCTCAGCACCGATGACTTCACCAACTACATGAAGGCCACCGTGCCGCTGGGTCGCTACGGCCGCTCCGGTGAGCTGAACGCGGGAGCCATCTTCCTTGCCAGCGACGAGGCCTCCTATGTAACCGGCGTTATCCTACCGATCGATGGTGGTTATACCTGCGTCTAACAGACGCTATCGGTGTCGAAGGGGCGTTTCCCGAGACACATTCCTTTGTGATGAAAGCGAGTCGTTTTGCGGCTCGCTTTTTCATGCCCCGGCAGCCGGGCCTTCGCTTCGCTTCGGTGTGGCAGCACGGTACTTTTGCAATAGGGGGGATTATGCTGCCACGCCGAAACCGGCTTCAGTCGACGCTCGGGTCATCACGCCCGAGAAGTTCATCGACGGAGCAACAGAGGAACTGTGCGATTTTTTCAATCGTTGCCAAATTCGGTGTTGTTATGTCGTTCTCGTAATTGAACAACGACACTTCGGAAATCCCTATCGCATCGGACACAACCCTTCTGGTGTAGCCGGCCTTGATGCGTTTTTCTTTGATTTTCAAGTTCAAAACCCCTCCAAGATGATGATCGAATCATTGTTATAAAGTAGTGATTTATTCATGACTTGTCAACACTATTTCAATAAAATATATTGATATCCTAGTTATTAGTTACCGATAAGGTCTCGATATGAAAACGAAACTGTACGGGCTGAAGAAAATCAGACAGGCGACGAACAAGACCCAGGAGCAGGTTGCGCGCGAACTGGATGTGCCGCTGAGCTCCTATCAGGGCTGGGAGCAACTCAAGAACAATCCCGAGCTGCCCCGTGTGGATACCTTGGCCCGGTACTTCGGTTGTACGGTCGACAGGTTGCTCGGGCGTGATAACGGAGACCTCGCCCATCCGGGTAAAACCTCCCCCGACCACGTCCGCCTCCCTTTTTACGGCGCCATAGCTGCGGGTAGTCCGACGAGGATGCATGCGATCAGTGAGGAGGTTACGATCCCTCTCCGTGTGGCCGAACTCCACCCGCGGGCTTTCGTGCTCACCGCTTCGGGTGATTCCATGAACAACAGAGTGGCAAACGGGCAGTATGCGGTGATAGATCCGGACAGGGAAATCCACAACGGTGATGTGGTTGCGGTGAGCGTGAACGGGGAGGATGCAACCCTGAAAGTCTGGTACAAAACCAATAACAGCATCATACTCTCCCCCGATTCCTCCAACCCCCTCCACAGGGATCTGGTAATCAACGAAGCCGATCCGTCCGCTCCCGAGCTCCGCATTCTGGGTAAGATGATCTGGGCACTATCACCCTACCTCGGTTAACGGCGCCGGGAGGTTCGGTGCGGGCGCAGCAGCGACTCATCACCGCACGAGGCTTCATCAGGCGCTCGTCGGACGTTCGCGAAAACAATTCGGGATTTTAGTTGGAGAGCGACGCGGTTATTGGTATACTGCATTACTGCAAGTGGGCGATTGGCGCAGCGGTAGCGCAGGTGCTTTACACGCACAAGGTCAGCGGTTCAAATCCGTTATCGCCCACCACTTCACAGTCGGCTTCACCGAAATAGTGCCGAACCACTGCTCCTTATCCCCATCACCTGCAACGCTATCTGAATTGCAGGTCCATGGTCGGCTCTTCCACTATCGGATCGAACTCAAGAAAGGACAGGTCCAAGTCGAAGTCCGGGTCGGGGTGTGGTGGCTCTGCGTCGGCCTTCAATGAACCCATACAGACGTAGCATATCTCCATGTCGTCGAATGCCGCGCTTGAACAATTCGGGCAAAATATCATGTTTCTTCTCCTAACTCCGAATTCGATAATTCAACGTGTTCCCCTTTTGCAAACCACGCCGTACGTTGACGAGCTCCGGCCGCATGGTCGGTTTTCATCGGCACTCTTCCGAGGCTCCTTCGCTCCAAAACGCATACCGCCCCTTTGCAAAAAGCGAACTTTCGGGGAGGCAGGGCTTCGATCGATTTAAGCACGCATCCCCATCGGTCGAGAAAGGCTATGTCGATGACCTGCCTCATTCCGAATGTATGTATGCTGTTGCAGGGTGCGATCACCAATGTCTCTCCGTTTTCACAGACGCCTTTTCGCAATAATCCGAACATCCTGTCCGGCCACCTGTAAGCAAGTTCGATCTTCATCGTTCACCATCGCTTCACGACGATCGACGTGCCGCCGCCGACTTCCATGCATTGCACAAGCAGATAGGAGTCCTGCGCACCCGTCTCTCCCGGCTTATAGAGATTGGTCAACCCCTGCCCGTTATCACTTTCCACCACCCAGCCATCGCCGCACAGCACGGTTATGAACTCGAGGGTTGTGCGATAAACGGGTAGTGAGCTTTTGTACCCGATGACACTNNCCTCGCAATGAGTGGGTCGACGTGGGTCTCGCCGGTATCGGTAACCACGTACTCGAACGCGCTGACGGTTTGTGTCGCCTCATCGCTTGCGGTAATCACTCCAAGCAACAAGAGCCCGATGGCACAAAACGACAGGAAGACTACGGTGACCCGTTTCCGAGACCTTTGAAGTATCGTGGCCTCGGCCTTCGTCGATACATCCATCAAAACAACACNNCTGTATGGGGGACACCGTTGAACTCGATTCCGAAGAAGGAATCGCCGAAACCCCACGGTCGATAATGCAAAACACAGGTAAACGTCTCGTTGCGCGGCAGAAGGGAGAAGACTATGTCGTCATCATCGGTTTCCGTGCCTCCCCCTCCCTGCGATCCGACACCACTCTCAGATATCGAAACGGAAAACGACAGGTGGTCGCTTTCCGAAAAGGAGGCTTCGATTCTCTCCCGCACATCGGCTGCGCGACCGGCGGAACCGTATTCGCCGTATCCCGGAGATGCCGCCTCCGTCCTCACCGCTTCTGCCGCCACACGATCGAAGCGGGCGCAGTCGCCTAAAAATACCAGGAGATTCACTGCGATACCCACGACCGCCAATATCACCGGCAATACGACCGCCATCTCCACCGCAGCCTGCCCCCGCTCCCCCAACATCCTTCACTCCTCCCAAACCGTTACCACCCGTACCGACAAACTCCGATCCATCTCATCAGGGGCTACCGCCACGAGCGGCGGTACCTGTGGGCAACTTCACCTTTATGGGAATCTCGGGCAAGCCGGGGAAATCGCCGAACGATATGGTGAAGAGTGTGAATTCCCCACCGAGCACGTTACCGTCCAACCCTTCGACTTGCACCAAAATGCCTTCCATCAAGGCATCGAGGACCGTCCCGGATCCCGATCCCGGCAGCGACGCGTACCCCTTCTTGGCTTCACCGAGTGCGGCCAAGACATCGGAGTCACCCGCGTTGATTACGTGGATACTGTTCACGATCACAGGTTTGGGCGCAGAGAGCTCAACCCCCTGGAGCCCACAGGCCTCGAGGGCTTCACTCAAAGCGTTCTCGGCCCATGACGCCAAAGGCGTGCTACTCACAAGGGGAATCGAACGCAAAAAATCCCCTACACCCTTGATCAGCGAATCGGTTCCATTCGTATAGACGAGCAAAAGATCGCCCCATATTCCGAGGATTCCNNCCCGCCGCTCCCGCACCATCGGTTTGTTCTTCCACCCTGTCTAAAAACGATGACAGTATCGAGTTGTCCTCCGTTGCCTCGTCCTCGACGAGCGCGGCGGCCGATATCGCCACACGGGGAGAAAGGGTTGCATCTCCGGATATGAACGCGCTTATAAAAGCCCCCGGCATACTGTGACTTGCCGGATCGAAGGCCAAAACGATACAGCCGTTTCTTCCGGGCGGCCGGGGATCCAGACGTGGCGACTTCAATGCTTCGAGGGCTTTTTCGAAACCATCGAAAGCTTCACCCGCGGATTCCTTTGCCTTTTGTGTCGATTCCGCGTATTCCTTCGAAGCTGCGCTGTAGCGGGAAGCGGCATCGGCAACCTTCCGGTAATGGTATTCGAAGCCGTTGTTGATATTGGTGGAGGCGCTGGCGACCTTTCCGATCGTAGCCATACCGATATCACAATCCGGACAGGAGGTGTAACGACCGTTTTCCAAATCGGCTATCGAGGCGAACCCCACTACGCCATCCGCAATTTCCGGACAATCGGAGACCCCGTGCACCTTACCTGCTGCATCCACCGGGAAAATCGCATCGGTATACAGACTCGTAGCACGGATCTCGGCATATTTGCTTGCAAGTAGAGGGAAGTAGGCATCCAGCACACCGTTCGCATCCGTCACCGCATACCCCCTACCCATCTCCTCCACGGCATAGGCGTAAAATCGCTGCCTGACCCTTGAGTCTATCCGCTCCTGTAAACCGTTGTGAGCGGGAGCTTCGGTTGCCACCCGCCGCTTGTAATAGGCCTCCGCCCTATCAAGTGCGTACTCGAATTTCCACAAATCGACATTCGAAAAGTGGGGGTTGGATATACCGGCCAGACCCGCCAGACGTGAGGCGCGTTCATACATACAATAATCGGGGGCATTGCCACAGTCGGCCAAATAACCGTCGAGCTTGGCCTGCTCCATCTTCCTGCACGCGTCTTCGGCTTCATCGGTGGTTTCGGCCGTCTCTTCGTTTTTCTCCTGAATCCCACCTGTCGCCTCTTGTGCGGCAGCATCGTCTGCGAAGGTATCATCCTCCCCTTGAAAGGGAACGAGAATCGCCACTCCCTGATAAGCAAAGTCCCCGGAAGGCGAAAATTCGTTTGCCGACATAACCGACGTGGCATTGAGCATCGCCAGGAAAGGGAGTGCCTTCTGGAGATTTGCAAGCATGGTTTGTGCCTGTTCGGCGATTTCATCACGTGTTTTAAGCACCTCGTTGCCGAACTCCATCAACCTTGCTCCCACCGACTGCATGTAGGGGATACAGCTCACCACGATGGAGATTCCATAGACGACGATGCCGAACAAGCTGAGCGACAAGACGACGGCATCGGCGATACGGGCGATCACATAGTATTCGGCGACGACGTTTTCCGCCGCCAAGGCTCCCGCATCCGCCACGAACTGGATGTCGGCTGCCACGGAATTAACCCGATACACCTGTGCCGAGGTGAAGATGAGAGTGATCGTCAAGGTCAGCGCGATGACCACTCCGATACCGGTGAAGCCGCCGTCCCGCTCGATGAAAAGCGAAGGCCGCCGGTGCGATGCCGAAGCGTCTTCTGCCGTGGAGGACCCCGCGACGGCACAGATGGTCACTGCGTTTCCTTCTACCATTGCGACGCCCAATCCGCGGGGCCACCGTTATCCCACACCCAATCAGGCTGCGTAGGCCCGGTAACCTTGACCTCTTGGACGAGATAGCCGTTCCCGTCGGTAAGCCTAAGCAGTGTTGCCCCAAGGTCCAGTAGCGGCAGTGGCTTCAGCTTGTTGGTGATGCGGATCGTCACCTCGCTACTTGTGTCGACTCCCACCAACTCGATGTCCCAGGCACCACCATCCGCACCTGCATGAAAGATATCGATGGTGGGAATAGATGCCAGCCGCCTCTCGATATAACCCCGATACTTATCCGAACTGTAGTCGCCGATATCGGTGCGGGTCGAAAGCAGCCTCAAGCCCTCGGCGGCTGCATTTTGCATGACGATCCTGTTGTAGAGCAGTATCCCCGGTTGGACGAGCATCAGGATCAAAAGAAACAGCAGAGGGATCATGATTACCGCTTCTACCGACGCCTGTCCGTCGTTTCTCCTGCGGCGCCCGTTTTCTTCGGCCGCCGCACAAACAGCCGTTGCGGAATCAATACAACAACACATCACCGATCGCCCCCATCGTTTGCGCCCCTATCGCGTGCGAGGCATTGTTCAGCGCATAATCGACGAACAAGCCGCCCTCAAGGCGGTCGGCAAAAACCCGGAGCGCCACCATCACGACGAGTATAGCCGCGGTGACGATCGCGTATTCAACCCTCGCCTGCCCGCCACTGTCCGATACTTTTCTAAAAACGATCTCTCGCATCACGATCACCGACTACCGTTCTCACTGAAATTTCGGTTCGAATACATGCACCACATTGACCTGTAGCCCGTTGTCGGAATTACGATTTGCGCCGACCTTATCAGGTATCAGGGTAATGATATAGACATCGTCCTCGGCGTTCTTTACGGTACAGCCCCAGGCCTGTCCATATAAATCCATGTAGCCCGATTGCGCGAGTAAAAACCCGTCGTCGCGAAGCTGTATCAGAAGTGCCTCGGCATATTCCCGGCAACCCGCATCAACGACCGTCCTCCAACTCTCGGTGCCCGTCCCTCTACTATGCCTCAGCTCCTCACAATCAGGTAATCGTAGAGGGCAGTTCATCGATGGGACGGAGACTCCGGAGCGCTCCACAGTCGTTTCCTTACCTGACTCCGAAGTGAAGCTCGCGCTCAGCCCCGTTGCCTTTCGCTCGATAACCGCACGTGGAGCCGAAAGAACGGCGCTTTCAGACATTGCGGCCTCCCCGCGATACATCGAAGCGAGCACTGCTACAATCACGCCGGCCAATACCGCCACGACCGCAACACCTGTGACTTTCCCGGCCCGGCTCCCTATTTTCATCTCTTCTCCCCATGCTCCGATCCTCCCCTTCCTACAGGCCGTTTATGCCTTGGGAAATACCGTCCCAAAGCTCTTGTAGCTTTCCCCTGAAGGCAACGACGGCGATGATCGCTATCACAACCAGCACTCCTACTAAAATTGCATATTCCGTCGTACCTTGGCCTTTTACTTCCTTTAGTTTTCCCGTACCCCTGATCCACAACTTACGCATAACATCGTCCATTTTGTCTCCCATCTGCTTTTTCATCCTTTCATCCCATCTTATGTAGTAGGTCCAATAAAATCGGTCCCATGACCAATAACAACATGGCGGGCAGTATCAACGCGCCCGTCGGCAACAACATCTTCACCGGTGCCTTGGCGATCTGTTCCTCACGCTTGGACCGATATTCCTTTCGCGCCTCGTCTGCAAGGCCCGCCAGCATCGGTGCCATCGGTGAGCCGAACCGCAATGCGCGAAGCACACCTGAGCTGAAGTGCCTGAATGAAGTCGTACCGACCTGCTCCGCGAGTTCTCGCAATCCTTCTTCGCGACTCTTAAGCCCTTTTTGCCAGATCGAGAGCGGATCCGCACATCGTCTTGCCAACAGGGTATCGAAGCGCTCGGTATACAAGGCGAATGCCTGATCGAAACCCATANNGATGACCTCAAGACATGAAGGTAGCTCCGACTCGAAGCGTGCGATCTCCCTTTGCCTGTCTTCGCGTCGGATATATGACCGAAGCGGTGTTTTTTCGAGGAAATGCCTAAACCCGTTTTGCTTCCCCGGCAAAACGGGTTCGCCGGTCAGCCTTCGGACCTTCCCCCGATGACCGTCCGCCGACACAGCCGACAACATCCGATCGTAAACCGCCACAAACACCGCCGCTCCCGCAAAGATCGCCGATAAAATAACGAAAATCATCGCTCACCGCTCCTCTGCGCCTGCCGTAGACCGAGAATCCTCCGAATAACGAGAATGCCCGAAACCTCCATCACGACCGCAATAAGCAAGAGAGTGAAGCCCTCCACACCTGAAAAGAAGCTTGCGAGGTATCCTTCCATGGTCAGGGAGAGTATGCCTACCAAAACCAGCGGCAACAGCGTCACCACCTTGGCCGATAAACGAGCCTGAGCGGTTTGAACCTGTAGCTGCCTGCGCAAATCCATACCGGCAACCACGGCATCCGCGGCGTTCTCCAAAAGATCACGCAGACTGCCTCCGGTTCGGTGCTGCACCTCAAGTGCGATGACCACGAACTTGAAGTCCTCCACTCGGGTTCTGAACTCCAACGCCGAAAGCGCCTCCTGAACACTTTTCCCCGCGCCGATGTCATACGCCGTCCGCTTGAGTTCCCCTCCCAAGGGCTCTTCGGTCTCGCCCGCCACTTGCTCGAAAGCCTGTCGCAAAGAGAACCCGGAACTGAAACAGATTCCCAGTGACCTGATGGCGTCGGGGATCTGCTCAACCAAACGGGCATTCCACCGTTCGAGAATCTTTTTCGCTCTTCCGTATACGAAGATGAGAGCGATCACGGCAACTACAATCGCAACGATCGGTTGGCCGAACAGCAGAATTCCTAACGCCGATACAAGAGCAAGCGATACCACGGACACTTCCGAAACCGACGAGCTACGTACCTCGTACCCCTTGACTCTCAGCGCACCGGTCATCATTTCCAGCACCCTTTCGGCCGCAGGAAAGCTGCGGATCACCTCACACAACGGCCCGAGAAAGGGAAATCCGTTACGCAGCACGGTCGCTATAAACCCGTCGCTGCCCAACTGCCCCGTCACACGGCCCTTCAAACGCATCCGGTTCGCTGCTTTCGACACCACTTTCGCAAATAGAGGAAAGCCCACCACACCGCAGATACCGGCACAGACGACGGCGGCGATCAGTGCAGTCGTAGACAGGAGATCCATCGCGTCACCTCCTCGGCATCGATAAGAGGACTGAGCTTAAGCGCATCCAGCCATTCGGGAACCGCCTCCCACTCATAGCAACCTCTATGCGCATCCCAACCAACCAGGGCGGTAAGTCGTACTTCTCCGGCCACCGATCGACAATCGCAGACCCGGGTGATGCGCCTTGCTCCATCAACCCCCCGGTCTATCTGCACGATAATATCCAAGGCCGATCCGATCTGCTCTTCGATCACCGCAACCGGCAGATCCATACCGTAGCGGCACATCATCACCAAGCGCGCTATCACATCTTCGGGTGAATTGGCGTGTAGGGTGGTGAGCGAACCGTCATGTCCGGTGTTCATGGCCTGCAGCATGTCCAGTGCCTCCGCCCCCCGGCACTCGCCCACCACGATGCGATCGGGACGCATACGCAAGGCGTTGAAAACCAGATCGCGGATGCTGACCTCGCTCGTTCCCTCGATGCTCTTCGTGCGGGACTCGAGCCGTACGACATGAGGGTGTTTCGAAAAGCGCAGCTCCGCCGCATCTTCGATGGTGATGATGCGCTCGTCTTCGGGTATCTCGACGGACAGCGCGTTGAGAAGCGTCGTCTTTCCGCCGCCCGTTCCGCCGCTGACCGCGATATTCTTCCTTCCTTTGACCGACCATCTGAGTAAGTCGGCTAGCGCCGTGTCCAAACTACCCATCGAAACCAACTCATCGAGGGTGAATACTTCCTTGCGAAACTTGCGGATGGTCAGTATCGGCCCATCCAAAGCCAAAGGCGGAATGACGACGTTTACGCGATGCCCCTGCTCGAGCCGGGCGCTTACCAAAGGGCTTTGCTCATCCACACGTCTGCCCAAGGGTCCGACGACCCGATCGATGATCATGCGCAGCTGCTGTTCGTCATCGAAAACCACCGTGCTGGGGCTGATCTTACCCGCCCGCTCGAAAAACACGTTTCTCGGACCGTTGACCATGATTTCGGTGATCGAAGCATCGTTGAGGAGCTCTTCGAGAGGGCCTAACCCGACGATGAGGTTGAGTACCTCCCTGACCAGAGTTCGACGTTCCACGAAGGTCAGTTGTCGATACGACCCGTCCAGAGACAATTGCTCCAACGCCGCCGCCACCTCCCGCTCGGCCGCCTCCCTATCCACGCCGAGCAGCCCTGCGATCCGTTCGCTCGGAAGCCGCCTGTAAAGCGCATCGCGCAGCTCCGTTTTGAGCCGCTCTTTTTCATTTCGACCCGTTTCATTTTCGATCGTCGACACGGGCTGCACGTAATCAAGTAGCGACACGCCTACCCCCTCCCTCGAAAAAACGACACAAGGCATCCAAATCGAATACCNNCGCGGACCGCACAGGCGGCGCAGAGCCGAACGACACATCCAGCGGTCCTACGATTTCATCCAAAACGGATTCCAACGAAGATACGAATGCGTTCTCGCTACCGAGCAACTCCATCGGACATCCGAGGGAGAGCAATTCATCCACCAGAAGCCCACCGTCGGCGATCCCGATGACCTCAAAACCTCCGAGCGCCAGACAGACATCCTGTGGTGTAAACGCGGCCCCGCGGCCACAACCGTTGAGTAGATGAAGAAAGCTCGCCTGCGGCACATTGAGACGGTTACAAAGTCCGATGACCTGCTTGCAGGCTTCTATCGACGTGGCCCTCTGATCCATCACCAAGGCGATATGTGTGCAACATCGAATGCTTTCGGCGTGCACATCGGTCCAAAAGGAGCCGGTGTTGATAATCACCATATCCCGCTGTTTCGCCGCCTCCCGGATGACCCGCGCCACAAAAGGCGCATAACGCTCCCCTTGTTCGGGTAAAACGGGTGCGGAGATGACCGCAAGTACATCATCCGGAAAAACAGGAAAATCACGACATTCGCAGACCCGGGACAACTCCAACTTCTGAAGCCTGCCCGACGGTTCCGAGCCCGCCAAAAATCCGATATCTCCGAACTGTAGATCTAAATCGATGATGTCTACCTTGAGTCCTCGTTTTCGGGCGGCGAGCGCCGTCATC
>DOMT01000011.1:4309-8422 GCA_003509825.1 Coriobacteriia bacterium | reverse complement strand
ACCGACGACCCGACCGGCACCCATCTCCTCGCTCCGCCCGATGATTTGGATCTCCGGCAAGACGGAGTCTCCAACAGTTTTAGGGGGCACCGAGGATGCAGAAGGCAAAGCCGGGAGTACGGATGAATCGGAAACCGTCGGAGATTCCGACGAAGAAGGTGTTGTTTTGACCCTATCCGGACGCAAGACAAGCGGAGGTAAGACCGGCTCCGTAGATACATCGCCATCATCCGACGAAACGTCACGCGATGTCGAAGCCGCAATCGGGGGCAGGAGCTTTCTGATCTCGGACGATCCCTTTCGCGGCGCCAACAGTCGCTCCGCCTGCGAGAAATCGATCACTCCCCGTACGCCGGACGACCTGGCATTGAGCAGCAGGGCGCGGGAGGGATGCTCTTCGAGGAGATATACGTCACGCTCACGGATATCGGCGGCAAGCGCCGCGGCCAAATTGATTCCGGCCACATCCACCGCCTTATTGGCGACGATCACCGATGTCGAGACGGGCTCGTTCTTCAGGTGTCTTCTGCACTCCTCGGCAGTTGCATAGAGCACCACTTCACCTTGAGGATCGGGAGAATCGACACTCCTACCTACGCCGAACACACGACAGACATCGTGCTTTCGCATGGGGCCGAATGCCAGGGCCGCAGCACTCTCATTCATCGAAAACACCTCCCGGGAGCACCAGATGGAGTTGTTGAGTCGTTGATGCCGCAATCAGCTCCTGTACGCTTTCGGGCTCCACGGCAAGCGTCACCCACGAGAGTCTCGAACGGACACTCGATGATCCGAGTGCCCCCGAACCCGTCGACCCCCCGCTACCGACCGTCTCGTTACTGGTATCGAGAATCAGCACCTCTTCGGCTAACAGATTCACATCGATACCGTTTGAGGCGTAGATACTCACATATGCCCCCGCCTGAACGCTGCCGCCGACCGCCAAGACATCATCGGAGGGTATACTCACGGCACAGAGGTCTTCAGGTACGGTGACAGGGGTCTTCATCTCTCCAAGTTTCATTGCCGAAACCGGTTCGTTTTTCATCAGCGGGATCACGGCGGTCTGACCGAAAACCAGATTCCAGTCGCCCAAGGCTCCGGCGGGCAGAAGATCGCTGACCCATATCTGCAAAGCGACGTTTTCCGCCGACAGCGTTTCTCCGACGGCGATGTCCCGGGTGGCGGTGAAAACCTCGACCTGCTCTCCACCGTAGGCGCTCAGGGCGGCCTGTCGTCCCTGCTCCGCCTGCGCCCGCACGTCGGACGCGTACCAAACCATGCAGAGAGCGGCGATGATCCCGCACCCCAGAGCCAATATCAGACGTTTTCCCGGCTTTAACACGTTATGACCTTTCCCGATCGCTTCCGTTGTTTCGATGAAAAACAGTATGGAGGGGCATTTAGGAAAACCGACCGAAGGGTTACAGGATGTCTTTTGAACCGTTGTGGAACAAAAACCGAACCGAATCCGAATTCGCAGGAAGACGGGTGAAAACCGGATGACCTCGGGCGATGTCGGGCATCGGGCGTAAATAACATCGGGCACTTGCCAAACGGTCGGACCGGTCATACCCTTATCACGACATAAAAATGAACGGAAAGGTTCTCCGATGGACTTTCGCGAAACCGTTATCGAAAATCTAGCACCCTATCGCCCTTATTATTCGGGTGACGAACTGGCCTCCCTCGTTGCCATCAAGGGCGATCCGGGCGTAGCCGAACGCGAGAACGGTGCCGCTTTCAGCGGTGAGGACGGTACGGCTCTGGACAAATCCTTCGGCCATCTGGGATGGGGATACGGCAGCAAGGATACCCGCACCTGGTTCGGGATACTGATAGCACCGATCGGCAAAACCCCGTTAACGAGCAGCGAGTTGCGCCTACTCTGCGAGATCGTAGACCCTCTCATCATCGTAGCGTTGGATGAAGCCGCCAGGGTGGCCCTGAACGAGGCCTTCTCTTCTCATGACGGAAAAGCCACAACCACCTTGGAGCGCGGCAAACAAGCGACGGTTTTCGGGAGAAAGCTGGTAAGCGTGGACGGATTCGAACAGGCGTTATCCGATGACTCGGAAAAGCAACGCGTTTGGGCCCAGCTCAAACAGGCGGGCGTATAACAAAAAATCCGCCCGAGGCCGAAGCCTCGAACGGATTTGACAGATTGCCGATTATTCGGAGAAGTTCGGCCTCTCAGACGACCCCTGCCGTAGAGCGGCTTTCAAAGGATCGCTTAAACCTCATCCCGATTTTTGCTAATCTTCCTCGATTTCCTCGATGGCACCCATGGGGCATTCCTCCATGCAATCACCGCAGGCGATGCAGGCATCCTCGTTGACCACCGTGGCGGCATCACGAACGATATCCAGCACATCCTGTGCGCAGGCATCGATACAAATACCGCAGGCAGAACACTCATCTGCATTGATAATCGGGCGTGGCATATCAACTCTCCTCTCAACAACAACTGTCCCCTCCCGCAATTCGAGAGACCGGGTTCAGTGGTATCGGAAACTTCGCTGTTTCAGTTCGCACGGAATATATATTAAAGGTCTCCGTGATGCAAGAGATATCCCGTAATTTTCCGTGGAATGTCACATTACTGTCAAAATCGTACGAATCACCGCAATTATCCCCGGCCGATGGTTGCCAAACACCCGATTCGTGTTATCCTGAACCGAAGTTCGGAATGTATATCGTGACTTATAGGAGGATATTATGTCCAATGTGATAGAGCTGACCGTCGGTAATTTCGATGAACTGGTTCTGCAATCCCAAAAACCCTTCCTGGTGGACTTTTGGGCTGCCTGGTGTGGCCCCTGTACCGCCGTCGCCCCGATCGTAGAGGCCATCGCCGAAGAGAAGGCCGGCGTTTTGGAAGTGGGCAAACTCAACGTCGACGAGCAGATGGAAATCGCCCAGCGTTACCGTGTCATGTCGATTCCCACCCTGATTCTCTTCAAAGGCGGAGAGGTCGCCGAAGTCTCCGTCGGCGCAGCGTCCAAAGACGAGTTGCTCTCCCGTATCGAGCCCTCACTGTAGACGATCGTCGGATCGAAACGATCCGATATGAGACGAATGCTGCAAAGATTCCGAGGGGAATCGTATTATGGACGGCACGGATAAGACGGTTACGAAACCCGACCCGAGAGAGGTTTACCATGTGTACCAACGGTGTGAATACCGGGCAATTCAAATCGAACATCGAGCAGATCGATGAGGCCGTGGCGCTGACGCGCCGCTGGGTGCATCGCGCCTATCATACCGCCGATGACGCAGGGCAGGCGAAAACCGCCGCCCTGTTACAAAACTCCCAGCGCCTGCTGGATGAAGTGCGCGCCCTGCTTTCCGAGGCGACGGATACCGTGGAAAAAGAGGCCGAAGCCGGAAGCGGCGTATCGGTCAATCTCGTCTGACATGGGTGAACTGGTTCGATTCAGCGTAGCGGTTCCGGAAGACCTGCTGGCACAGTTCGATAATCTGGTCGCCCGGCGCGGCATCGCCAAAAACCGCTCCGAAGTCCTCCGTGACCTCATCAGGGACGCACTGGTGAGCGAGGAATGGGACGACCCGATGCAGGAGATCGTCGGCACACTGACCCTGGTTTTCGATCATCATGCCTCGGACCTGCAAAGCAAACTCGACCAGTTGCAACACAGGCATCACGAGCAGATCATCTCGGCGATGCATGTTCACCTCGACGCGCACAACTGTCTCGAGGTCATTGTGTTAAGGGGGCGCAGTGATGAGATCCGACTACTCGCCGAAAGCATCCTCGGCGTTAAGGGAGTCAAGCACGGACAACTGTCCACAACCACAACCGGAAGATACCTCTGATCGGGCACGATACGAGATGACTCGATCCCGTAATCTGCATATCACCGGAATCGTCCAGGGTGTGGGCTTTCGTCCCTTCGTCTTTCGCTTGGCCCGGGAACACGACCTTGCGGGTTGGGTTTTGAACTCCGGAGACGGAGTACACATTCACGTCGAGGCCGAAGGCGAAGACGCCGAGGATCGTATCGAGACATTCATCGACGATCTCACGACATGCGCACCGGCGGCGGCCCGTATCGATGCCGTGGATGTCACACCTGTCGAGAGCTGCGGCTT
>DOMT01000011.1:0-4223 GCA_003509825.1 Coriobacteriia bacterium | reverse complement strand
CCCTTCATCAACTGCACCAACTGTGGTCCCCGCTTCACCATTATCGAAGCACTACCCTACGACCGCAAGAACACCTCGATGGCCGGATTTACCCTGTGCGAAGATTGCAGCCGCGAATACCGCGATCCCGCCGACCGCAGGTTTCACGCGCAGCCCGATGCCTGCTTTAGTTGTGGCCCGCAACTGAGCCTCTGGCGACCGGGGTTCGATCAGGTCTCGGCGAAAAGTCGTACGCAAAGCAATGCCTTGATAGCGGAGGTCGCCGAGCTGTTGACCCTGGGCAGAATCGTGGCCTTAAAGGGCCTCGGCGGCTATCACCTGGCCTGTGATGCCACAAACGAACGCGCGGTAATAGAGCTCAGGAAACGTAAGCGCAGAACGGCGAAACCGCTGGCGATCATGGTGCGTTCGATCGATGAGGCCAAAAAACTCGCTCATATAAACGATGTCGAGGAGGAGTTGCTCACCGGTTCCATCCGACCGATCGTGCTACTCAAACGCAAGAAACACTCCGACGGAGCAGGCACCCTAGCCCCCTCCGTTGCAGGCGACCTGCACGAATTGGGCATAATGCTGCCCTACACCCCCCTCCAGCATCTACTGTTCGCCGAGCTTGCCATCCCACTGGTCATGACCTCGGGAAACATCAGCGAGGAACCGATCATCGCCAAGGAAAGCGAGGCCCATGAGCTACTGCTCGGGATCGCCGACGCTTTTCTCGATAACGACCGCGAAATCCTGTCGCGCTATGACGACAGCGTGGTGAGAGTGATAGACGACCGCGTGTTCATGGTGCGTCGGGCTCGAGGGTACGCACCGGTGCCCCTCGATTTTCCCACACCGAACACACAGACGGGGGCTACGACTTCCAACCTCCCCATCATCTTGGCAACGGGGCCGGAACAAAAAAGCACCTTCTGTCTGGCTCGGGAGAAATCCGCGTTCGTTTGTCAGCATCTGGGTGATCTCGAAAACTCCCGGTCCTTCAATTCCTGGCAACACACACTCGCCCTCTACAAGCGCCTCTTCGACCTCAACCCCACACTCATCGCCCACGATATGCACCCCGAATACCTCACCACCAAATGGGCTCGGGCGCGCGACGAGGCGCGCGTTGCCGTACAGCACCATCATGCGCACATCGCCGCCGTCCTCGCCGAACACCAGGCGGGTAGAAACAGCGGCAAACGGAAAGACGACACGGGTAGCGGCGATATCGGATTGGTGGAGCAGGTGATCGGTATCGCATTCGACGGCACCGGTTTCGGCGACGACGATACGATCTGGGGCGGCGAGGTTCTGATCGCGGGGCTCACGAGCGCACAGCGCTTCGCCCATCTCGAGCAGGTGGTGTTACCCGGAGGCGTTGCGGCCATCGAATATCCCAACCGCATGGCCTGGTCCTATCTCAAATCCGCAGGTTTGACCGAGCACCCGGGCGCGATCGGACTCAAAGCCTCACTCGAACGCGACCGCTTGCTTCTTTTGGATAAAATCATCGACAAGCGCCTGAACAGCCCACTCACCTCTTCCATGGGACGATTGTTCGACGCCGTCAGCGCTCTTTTGGGCATTTGCGAAAAAAGCAACTACGAGGGACAGGCGGCCATCGAACTCGAAGCCGCACTATACTCGGAAATCGAGGGTGGAGCCGAAACGGGAGGAAATGATGAGATAGTCGCAATCGAGCCGACCCCCCATACGACAAAGCAGCGCTACCGCTTCACGATAGCCGACGAGGCCGGTTTACCCGTTTTCAAACCCACCCCCGTCTTGAGGGCGATCCTCGAGGATCTGGCGGCAGGATTATCTCCGGCACTGATTTCGCGGCGTTTCCACGACGCGGTGGTGGAGCTCATCGCTGAAATCGCCGATTTGGCCCGAACGCGCACCGGCCTTTCGACCGTTGTGTTCGGTGGCGGGGTGTTCATGAACCGCTATCTACTCAAACACGCCCTGACACATTTGGACGGTGAGGGATTTACGGTGCTCATCAATCGACAACTACCCGCCAATGACGGCTGCATATCTTACGGTCAGGCAGCGGTTGCCGCAGCGCAATGGACGGCTCTCGCCGGACAGGGCATAATGCTGGGAGCCTGATTCGAACACGGTAACGATGTGTTCGGTCGAGGCATATTTGTTCAAATCTTCGGCGTTTCATGCACTTGTCGCCATGGTGGGGCTTCTTAAGCCCGAACAGGGCGACAAACGCATGATTGTCGAAAGAATAAAGTAAAAATGGAATCGGAATTATCTGAAAGGCATACAATATGTGTTTGGCCATTCCGGCAAAGGTGGAAAGTATCGGCGATAACCGCATCGCATCGACCGATGTGCTCGGCATCAAACGCGACGTCGCCTTGGATCTCGTCCCCCGCGCACAGGTCGGCGACTACGTTTTGGTTCATGCCGCCTATGCCATAGAAGTGGTGAGTGAAGAGTTCGCACAGGAGACGCTCGATCTGATTCGTGAGTTTCCCGAACTGGCAGGCTGACGATGTTTTCCCCCGATTCATTCAAAGATCCCGCCCTCACCCGTCATCTCCTCGCCGTAGCCGAGCGACTGGCTGCGGAAATCGAGCGTCCGCTGCGCATCATGGAGGTCTGTGGCACGCATACCGTTGCCATCGCCCATTGCGGACTGCGCGACGTGATGCCCGAAAACATCAAGCTCATCAGCGGTCCGGGTTGTCCGGTCTGCGTTTCATCCAATGCCGACATCGACCGGATCGTTGCGCTCGCAAAGATTCCCGACGTCATCATCGCAACCTTCGGCGATATGGTCAGGGTTCCCGGTTCCGGCACCTCGTTGATGCAATGCCAGGCACAAGGCACACGTGTGGAAGTCGTCTATTCCCCACTCGATGCCCTTAAGCTGGCAGTGGATAACCCCGACAGGCAGGTGGTTTTCGTCGGGGTGGGTTTCGAGACGACCACGCCGCTGATCGCCGCCACCATCGAACGTGCGAAAGCCTCGGAACTCAACAACTTCTCGGTGCTCGCCGTGCACAAACGTGTGCCTCCCGCACTCGAAGCACTGGTGGACGATGCCGAAGTCCTCTTGGACGCATTGATACTGCCCGGACACGTCAGCACCATCTTAGGACTTGCCCCCTATCGTTTTCTAGCCGAGGATCATCGGATCCCCGGTGTCATCACCGGCTTCGAACCCGTCGACATCCTCCAGGGTTTGGTGCAGCTCTTGGAGCAACTGGCCGAGGGACGTGCGGAAANNGGCAACAAAACGGCGATGGATACGATCGACAGGGTGTTTGAAATCTGCGACGGCAACTGGCGCGGCCTGGGTACGATTGCGCAATCCGGCTACCGCATCCGAAGGGAATTCGCCCACTTCGACGCGGCACAGCGCTTCGAACTCGAGGTCGAGCCCACCGTCGAACCGTGCGGATGCATCTGTGGAAAGGTGTTGCGTGGCGTAAAAACGCCCAACGACTGCCCACTTTTCTCCAAAGCCTGCACACCCGTGTCGCCCGTTGGACCCTGCATGGTCTCGAGCGAAGGTAGCTGTGCGGCCTATTACCGCTATCGGATAAAGGATTGATATGGATCAGGTACTGTTGGCATACGGCAGCGGCGGCTCGATGATGCACGATCTCATCGACGAGATGTTCATCGACGCCTACGGCTCCGATATATTGAGACGTGGCGATGATGCGGCGGTGCTCCACACAGGCCTACCGGTCGATCGTCTGGCGTTTACCACCGACACCTTCGTGGTGACCCCCCACTTCTTTCCCGGGGGCGACATCGGGCGCTTGGCCGTTTGCGGTACCGTGAACGACCTGGCGACCTCGGGTGCCGAACCCAAATGGCTTTCGGTAGCCTTCGTGCTTGAGGAGGGCTATCCGCTCGAAAACCTGCGCCGTATCTGCGCCTCGATAGCCGAGACCGCCGAGGAGGCCGGTGTGCAGGTAGTGACGGGCGACACCAAGGTGGTCAATCGCGGCCACGGCGACGGCATCTACATCAATACGAGCGGCATCGGATTGCTCAGGCCCGATGTGGAGCTCTCGGGTTCGCTTTGCCGCCCGGGAGACCGTATCCTGATTTCGGGCACCCTCGGCGACCACGGCATCGCCATTATCTCGGCACGCGAGCAGCTCGCCTTGTCAACCACCGTTAAAAGCGATGCAGCACCACTCAACCGGCTTATGTCCACCGTACTTAAAGCAGCTCCTCACACCCATTGCTTTCGCGAC
>DOMT01000208.1:2449-3198 GCA_003509825.1 Coriobacteriia bacterium | reverse complement strand
CCGGCGCGACCGATGATCTTGAGATTGATGCCGGCCTCGATGACCTCGCGGTTGGCCTGCGTTGCGCTACGCACGATGAGTGCCTCGTAATCGGGGATGGTGGCGATGAGATCCTCGGGGCTCAAGTCGAGCTTAACGTCAACCTCGTGTCCCGCCTTACGCAGAAGTTCGATACCCTCTTCCGCCAGTTTTTCTGAAATCAAGACTTTTGCCATGTATGACAACCTCCTCGGGTCTTGTGTCGCTTACGTGTTTTTTATATGGTCGAGCAGGGGCAGCAGCCTATTGCCGCCAAGCGGTTTGCAGCCGCTCCCCTACTTCAGGTTTGCCTTTTCAAACGCCTCCATGAAGTCCACGAGCTTTTGCACACCTTCGATGGGCATAGCGTTGTAGATGCTCGCACGCATACCGCCCACACTGCGGTGACCCTTGAGCTCCGCAAGACCGGCGGCGGCCGACTCGGCCACGAACTTGGCATCCAGATCGGCGTTACCGGTGATGAAGGGCACGTTCATGATCGAGCGATCCTCGCTGCGCACGGTGCCCTTGAAGAGCTCGCTTTGATCGAGAAAGTTGTAGAGCAGCGCGGCCTTTTCGTTGTTGCGCTTACCCATGGCCTCAAGACCGCCCTGCTCCTTGATCCATTTGAACACCTTGCCACAGATGTAGATGCCGTAGGCGGGCGGGGTGTTGTAGAGCGAGCCGTTGTCTGACTGGGTCTTCCATTTGAGCATCGTCGGCGTGCCCAT
>DOMT01000208.1:0-2375 GCA_003509825.1 Coriobacteriia bacterium | reverse complement strand
AGAGGAAACACGACGACACATCGGCGACCAGGGCCTTGCCCTTGGTGTCGGGCAACGTCTTGAACTTGTTGCCGTAGATGGTCTCGTTCTCGCAGATGTAGACGTAGTCGGCACCCTCGGAGATGTCGAGATCGGAATAATCGGGGATCGAGGTGAAGTCGTTCTCCTCTCCCGAAGCCACCACGCGCACGTCGCCGTACATCTTGGCCTCCTTGGCGGCCTTCTTCGACCAGGAGCCGGTGACGATGTAGTCGGCGACCCCGTTCTTCATCAGGTTCATAGGCACGGCGGCGAACTGCTGCGACGCCCCACCCTGCAAAAAGAGCACTTTGTAGTTGTCCGGTATGTTCAAAAGTTCACGCAGGTCGGCCTCGGCGTTGCGGATGATCTCGCCGTAGGCCTTCGAGCGGTGACTCATCTCCATGACCGACATACCGGTGCCGCGATAATCGAGCATCTCATCGGCGGCTTCCCTCAAAACCGACTCCGGCAAGACCGCGGGTCCCGCCGAAAAGTTAAATACTCTGCCCATAAAAACCTTCCCATCTTATTGAACTGATCCTGGAGCTACCGATATATCCGTTGCTTGCGAGCAAATCGGCATCGCCCCGGGGTTGCGCCCACGAAGACAACCGCATTGTTTGCCGGCACGAGCTCGCAAAAAGGTGATTTGACGCTAAACTGGTAGTATACCGTAAATGTTAGCAGCAACAGTACGTTAATCGGCAGTTGACGCTTTGCGCAGAGCGCTTCGATGCGAAGGAGGAGCCGTGCCTATTCTCGGAGCTTTTGCCGTTCCCCATCCTCCGATCATCGTGCCCGGTGTGGGCAAAGGCGAGGAGCTGGAGGCGCGCGCAACCATCGATGCCTTTCACGAGGTGGGCAGACGCATCGCCGCGCTTGAGCCGGAGCTGCTGGTGATCGTCACCCCGCATGGCGAGCTCTTTCGCGATGCCTTTCACGTTACCGTGGGTAGTGAAACGGCAGATGAGCAGGCCGTCGATGGCAGGGTGTGGGGAGATTTCGCGGAGTTCCGCGACCCGAAGAACCGGCTGGATTGCGTGCTCGATGGGGAGTTCGTCGAGGCGCTGATCGCTGTATTGGATGGCGAGGGTGGGTCGCCGGGTGCTGCTGTGAGCGACGGCGGCGATGCCGTCGACCCTGCCGATGTGTTACTGCCCTATGTGGCCTCTCCGATGCCCGGCAACAAGCTCGATCACGGCTGTATGGTTCCGCTGCACTTCATATCGCAATACGTTTCCCTGGATCTTGGTCTCAACCCCGATTCCGACGCGCAGGAGCCGCCCTGCAAGATCGCCCGGGTGGCGGTTTCGCTGATGGGTCCCGAATCGCACCTCCGGCTGGGACGTGCCATCGCCCGAGCCGTAGAGGTTTTGGACCGACGCACGGTATTCATCGCCAGCGGAGATCTCTCACACAAACTCGAGGGCAGCCACTACGGCTTTAACCCCGCAGGCCCGGTCTTCGACCGCAAGATCGTCGACATCTTCACGAGCGGCAACCTACGGAAGCTCTTGGATTTCGACGAGGCATTGCGCGAAGATGCAGCGGAATGCGGCCTGAACTCGTTCATCGTGATGGCAGGAGCGCTCGAAGACTTGGAGATCGAATCGGAACTGCTGTCCTACGAGGGCCCCTGGGGCATCGGCTACGGTCTTGCGGCGATTATGACGCAGCCTCGTTCGGACGCCGAGGCCGACGGCGTCTCTCACCATTCCCACACAAGCGACCACGCAGAGGCAACCGTTGCCGGTCGTGCGCAGGATACAAACGATGAGCATCCGAGCGCCGACGGAAACGTATCCACACAACCGTCACTCCCCGTTCGCTTGGCGTTCGCCGTGCTGGACGACCTGCTCGATGGTACGCAGCGTCCCGATGCCCATTCCCCTATGGTCGCCAAGCTGCTCGCCTCGCTTAACGCGAGCGATCAGGCCTTTGTCGACAAACTGCGTTCCCGCCAAGCCGGCTGCTTCGTCTCCCTCCATAAGGGCCCCGACCTACGCGGTTGCATCGGCACCATCGCCGCCACCTGCGACAACCTCTTTGAGGAGATCTGTCAAAACGCCGTAAGCACTGTGTCGCGCGACCCCCGCTTTCCTGCGGTCAGGCGAGAGGAGTTGCCGCAGCTCAGTTGTTCGGTGGATGTGTTGGGGCCGGCCGAACCGGTAACGGACCGCTCTACACTCGACGCTGAGCGCTTCGGCGTCATCGTCACCTCAGGCTACAGACGTGGCGTGCTTCTGCCCGATCTTGAGGGAGTCGACACCCCCGAGGAGCAGGTCGCAATCGCACTGCAAAAGGCAGGCATCGCGCCCGATCAACCTTACGAACTGGAGCGCTTCGAGGTGATC
>DOMT01000132.1 GCA_003509825.1 Coriobacteriia bacterium | reverse complement strand
CACCGCCCCGACCGCCGCCCGAGGATCCCGCAGCGCGCAGCTCCCGCGACCGACGCTCCTCGGCTCAACGGAGTCGCACCACCTCCACCAGATCACCGTCCATGGCACCGTGCACCTGTCCGCGCGTGACGAAGTACTCGCCTTCCGTGGTATCGACGAATCCGTAACCCCTGCGGGCGATGTGGATGATCCCCACACTGAGCTGTCGTGATTTACGTCGTGCCTTTGCGTGCCTGCGTGACATACCCCACCGAGCCTAGCCGATCCTTGCCAAAGCTTCGCTTAAAGCCGCATCGAGCTGCGTATCTTTACCCTCGGTATAGAGATAATTGGAACTCGTAATGTTATCCGTGAACCCGGGGGCTTGTTCGTTTTTCACGTAGGCAACCGCAATATCGGGAGTCACGCCGACTCCGTCGATCGGGGTTCCCGACGGACTCAGATAGTGGGCGATCGTGTATTTGAGCGCCCCTCCCCAACTGAGCTTTCGCAGGTCCTGGATCGTACCCTTACCATAGCTGGTTTCGCCGACGATCGTCGCCCTGCCGTGATCCTTGAGAGCTGCGGCAACCAGCTCCGAGGCCGAAGCCGAGGCATCGTTGATCAAAACCACCAAGGGTTTGTCGGTGATCGTACGTCCGTTCACCTTCTCGGTGCGCACGCTGCCGCGGGACTCGATCTGCAAAACGTCACCCTCCTTAACGAACAGCGAGGTCACGCCTACCGCTTGGGTGAGATAGCCACCGGGATTGCCCCGTATATCCAATATCAGGCTTTGCGCCCCTTGGGATTCCAATGACAAAACGGCCTCGCTGAGGTCGGCGGCACTTTGCTCGTTGAACCTACGCAGATAGATGTAGCCGATCTTACCCTCCTCCCGTACGATGAGGTGACTGACCACCACAGGGACATTCACCGAACCGAAGGTGAGCACGGTCTCGATTTCGGCCTCGCCCCGCTGCCAGATGATGGTTACCGACTCACCCGCCGGTCGCTGGATCTTTTTTACCACTTCCTCCACCGTCCAGTCATGACGGTCTCCGTCGATGGAGAGCACCACATCGCCCGATTTAACACCGAGATCATGAGCCGAGGAGCCTTCGTAGACCTCCAGAACCGTCGGACGTTCATCGATGGATGCAAGGATGATGCCGATCCCCGCATACACCCCCTCTGAAGTGCGATTGTAGTCATCGAACTCCGCGGGGGTGAGATAGGTGGCATAGGTATCGCCGCTCTGCTCGATCAAAGCCTCCATGGAGGCCTCGGTGGCAACGTCGAGGTCTTCTTGGGTATAGCGGTAAAGCGAGCCCGTATCCAGATAGCCCGCAGCCTCATCGATGCGGGCGGCCAGTTGCCGGGTGGTGACCTCGGCGCCGATGTCGGCGGCACTTCGGGTCAGCGGGCTGGAAAATCCCACCAGTCGCCCGAAGTCGAAAATCCCTAAAAACGAGCTCAGATTGCCGGCGAGAAACAGTAGTATCCCCACTATGATCGCAAGAAAGAAAGCGCCCGGTCGCCCGGACACTTTCTTTACCGTCCTCATTTTTTCGTACTCAGGCAACTTAAACCTTCAGATAACGACGCATCGCCCAGATCGAACCGAAGAGGCCGATGACCACACCGACCACCAGTAAAATCACATAAACGAGCCAGAGGTTCAACTGACTGACGTCCACCGGCAGCCAGGGAAGATTGACCTGTATCTCCCTCAGCAGATAATTGCAGATCAAAGACATCGTGCCGATGGCCATACCCGCTCCGATCACCGCCTGCAAGGCGCCTTCCATAAGAAAGGGGCCGCGGATGAATCCGTTGGATGCACCGACCAGACGCATGATGGCGATCTCCTTGCGGCGGGCCACGATGGCCAGACGAATCGTATTGTTGATGAAGATGAGTGCCACGAATATCAGCAACAAAACCAATGCCGCGGAGACGATTCGGATGATATTGCTCAACTCGAAGAGACGCTCCACGAAATCCTCGCCGTAATTGATCGAACTCGCAGGATCGTCCGGCGTATCGATGATGCGCAAAAAGGCCTCGTGTGCCTGTATGCGCTCGGCCACCGCCGCCACCTGCTCGGGATCACTGAGTGAAATCTCCAGTGACGCCGGCAGAGGGTTGCCGTCCAAAGCGTCGGCGATTCCCGCCGATGACATCTCCTTGAAGCGCTCCAGCGCCTCGTCCTTGCTCACATAGACGACACCGGAGACTTCGGGCTGCGCCTTGGCATATTCCTGGACGGTCGTAACATCCGCGCTCTCGGCGTTGTCGTCGATGTAAACCGTGATCGAAACCTGGCTCTCCACCGAACTGACCATCTCGTTGATCATCATGGTGGTGACCATGAATACGCCGATGACCAAAAGTGACAAAAAGATGGTAACGATGGCTCCGAGTGTGGTGGAGAAGTTCTTCTTGGAGTTTCTTAAAGCTTCCCGGATAAAGTAGGCAAGACTACGCATCGCTGCCGTACACCCCCTTATCCTCGTCGCGAACCAGATAACCGCTTTCCAAAGCGATAACACGTTTGCGCAGGGAATCGACCATGTCGCGGTCGTGCGTGGCGACGATGATGGTGGTACCCGTGCGGTTGATGCGGTCGAGCAGCCTCATGATACCGAGTGAGGTCTGGGGGTCGAGGTTTCCCGTGGGCTCGTCACAAACCAAAAGCGGCGGACGGTTGACGATCGCCCGGGCGATCGAAACACGCTGCTGCTCACCACCCGACAACTGATCGGGGAATTTATCGATCTTATCCTCCAGGCCTACCAATCTGAGCACCTCGGGCACCTGCGTGCGGATGATGTGCTTTGACTTACCGATGACCTCCAAGGCGAAGGCCACGTTCTCGAAAGCCGTTTTGTTGGGCAGGAGCTTGAAGTCCTGAAACACGCAGCCGATATTGCGGCGCAGGTAGGGAACGCGCCAGTTGCGCATGCGGGTCACATCCTCGCCCGCCACGACCAAGCGCCCCTTCGTTGCCACGATCTCGTGGTTGATCAGGCGCATGAACGTCGATTTACCGCTACCCGAATGCCCGACGAGGAATATGAACTCCCCGGCGAAAATCTTCAGCGAGACGTTGGTGAGCGCGGGCTTGTTGGACTGCGCGGGATAGACCTTGGTGACTCCGTCGAACATGATCACCGGAACACCGCCGGTGAGCTGTCTGCGTGAGGCGAAATCCGCCACTGCGGAGGTTTGCCGCGAGATCTCGGAGGTGCCCTGCACAGCGATGTCCGAAGGCGGAGTTGCCACGGCGGGCATTCTGCCGCTGATAGCCTTCAGGCGACCCGATGCCGAAGGGGCCGGAGAGTCCACTTCGCCCGCATCGGTTGCGTCGGCAGTTGCATGGGCGGAAGCCTGATGCACCGGTTGTTGTTGATAAGGTGCAGCGGATAGCGTATCGCTATCCGTCGGCAACGCGTCGTAGCTCCCGGAC
>DOMT01000182.1 GCA_003509825.1 Coriobacteriia bacterium | reverse complement strand
GGCGATAAGCCTCTCATTGATATGGCGGGCGCCCAAACTGCCGCCGAAGGCCAGTAAAACAACGGCCTCGGCAGGGATATCGAAGAACTCACGCGCAACTTTCGTGTCGATATCATGAAGCTCGGCGCGTACGGGGTTACCCGTCACAACAACCTCGCCCCTCGTCTTGAAATCGTTTTCCGCGGCGGCGTAGGAAAGCGCCACCAGCTGTGCCCGCTTTGCCAAAAAACGATTGGCCATACCACTTGCAGAGTTCTGCTCGTGCACGATCAAGGGGATGTTCTCCTGCGAGGCGGCGAGCCCGACGGGGATCGACACATAACCCCCGAAGCCGATAACCGCATCGGGTTTGTAAGCCTTGAGCCACTTTCGTGCCTTTCGCGAGGAAGCGGCGATCTTGATCGTCGAGGTGGCCAGTGTCCAAGGCTTACGACGGTTGAACCCCGCCGTTTCGAACTCCACGAATTCCAAGCCTTGTTCGGGGACGAGCCTGGCTTCCAAGCTCCCCGGCTTACCCGCGTAGCGAACTTCGTGCCCCAAGGATCCGAGCTCCTGAGCCACGGCCAGAGCGGGATTGATGTGCCCCGCGGTACCTCCACCGGTGATTACGAATCTCATATGCTCCGCTTTCGCTGATCTGCAAGCGTTACCACCTTGCCCCTGTTGCGCGCAGGGCTCATCTTGAGCGCGGGGTTTGCCGCAAGACGCGAAGGNNGGCACGGCTGTTTTTCTTCGCCCGCACGTTATCGGGCTTTGCCCTGCCCTCCTTACGTTGCAGCGCCTCCGTCTTTACCGTCGTCTTCCTGCCACCCACCCGTGTTTGACTTGCGGATTTGGATGAGGAAGTCCTTTTCGTCGCCACCTCACCTCCGGGCAGCTTGCCCGAAGCGGGGACGAGTTTTGCAAGGCCGCCGATCAGACCGAACGAAGGAGCGGGCATCCCGACCGGGGACAACCCTCTACCGCCATCCAGTATCAACAGATCCTCACGGCGCTCCCCGGCCTCGTCAACGACCTTCGAACGCAGAGAGACGTTAAGTATCAGGCCCACGAGTATCAAAGTAACGATGATCGAGGTTCCACCGGCGCTGAAGAAGGGCAGCGGTTTTCCGGTCATCGGAATCAGGTTTACCATGCANNATATTGAGGAAGGCTTGAAAGCCGATGAGGCAGGCGGCCGACCCCGCAACCATGCGACCGAAGAAATCGGGGGCGTTGCGGGCGATTTTAAACGATGCATACATGAAGGCCAAAAACAGCACGATGACCAAAGTGGCACCGATCAGCCCGAACTCCTCACCGATGATCGGGAAGATCAGATCGTTGTAGGGCTCCGGCAGGTAGAGATATTTTTGATGGGACATGCCGAGACCGAGGNNCCCCGTTACGCCACCGCCGGCAAAGGCGTAGAGCGAGTTGATGATCTGGTACCCACTCGTGGAGGCATGGGAAAAGGGATCCAGCCAAGCATCGATACGATCGGTTCTGAAGTCGGTGAGCATAACCGCCGCAGCTGCGAAGAAAATAATCAACAGCCCTACGATTGCCAAAGGCTTCATGGAAAGCTCGCCGAACCAGGCAACCGCCACAACACCCGCCAGCACGATCAACGTCGTACCGAGATCGGGTTGCATCATGATGAGTATGATCGGCACACCGATGACCAGACCCAACATAAGGAAGTCGAAGGTGATGTTTTTGCTTTCCCGCAGTTTGATGATGAGTGTCGCCACCAGTAGGATCAAAGCGATTTTGGCCAACTCGGAGGGCTGGAACTGCTGATTGGCGATCTCCAGCCAGCGTCTGCCGCCCTTCATCTCCACACCTGCAAACAGTGTGGCGAGCAGCATGACGACGATGACGGCCCAGATCAACCAGGTCCAAGGAGAGTTCCATACACGGTAGTCGATCACCATGGTGATCAGCATGACGATGATACCCACACCCACCAGTATCGCCTGACGACGGAAGATGTGGGAGCTGTCATCGATGTCCGGATTGGTAAAGGCCTCCACATAGGAAGAGGAGTACACCATCACCAAACCGAATATCACCAATGCGGCGGTCGTGGCTATCAAGAGCAGACGTGGGCCGAGGATCTTGCCCGGAATCCGGCCACGACGACGCGGCGACTTCGTAGTCGGAGTCGCCCGTATGCCATCCGGCGCCATCGCCGCCCGTTTGTTCTTTTCCCTCATGTCGCCCGAACCCCTCATCACGACACCTTCTCGAAATCCGACCGTGCACGTTCGGCCGTCACCAACTGCTTGAAATACCCACCCCGCTCTTCATAGGAGGAAAACTCATCGAAGGATGCACAGGCGGGTGAAAGTAGGACAACGTCACCTACCGCCGCGGCATCGAGGGCCGTTTGAAAAGCGGCTTTGAAATCACCGGCCGATTTGAGACCCTCGGCACTTCGGCCCGCTTCCGCAAAGGCGGCGTGAAACCTCGGACCCGCCTCTCCGTAACACACCACCGTCTTACAGGTAGACTCGGCCAGCTGCACCAACTCATCCAACGACGTACCCTTATCACGTCCACCCAACATCACAACCAGAGGCGTGTTGTCAAAAGAAGCCAAAGCCTTACAGGTGGCCTCGGGGTTGGTTGCCTTGGAGTCGTTGTAAAACCCGACCCCGTCGATTTCGGCGACGAATTCGATGCGATGTTCGAGCGCCTCGAAACCCGCCAAACCGACGGCGATCTTTTCCGGTGTCAAACCCATCGCAAGCGCCACCGCAGCTACCGCCAAGGCGTTTTGACGGTTATGGATACCCTTGATCTTCAGATCCGCAGCGCTCATGACGCTGTGTCTTTTGCCCTCGATAACGCAGGTGAGTTTGCCTGTTTTTGCATCGAGATAGGCGGACTCGCTTACCGGGCCGCTCAGCGTCATATCCCCGCAAAGACCCTCTCGCGAGCCGAGGGCGATAACCCGGTCGCCCGCAGCCACACGCGAACGTATGACGTCCGTGGTCTGATCCGAGACGGCATCCACCACAACGGGCAGGTTGCCGTGCATACGTCCGAGCAAGGCGAGCTTGGCATCTCTGTAGGCCGCGTAACCACCGTGCCAATCGATATGGTCGGGTGTGATATTGAGCAACACCGCCGCATCGGGCACCAGGGTTTTGGAGTAATACAGCTGATAGGACGAGAGTTCGGCGACGATATATTCGCCCTCACCGCGGTTGCGCACCGCTTCGATACAGGTGGTGCCGGGTTTGCCGGCAACACGTGCGGGCACACCCGCCCGGTTGAGTACATGGGCCATCAATGCGGTGGTGGTGGTTTTGCCGTTGGTGCCGGTGATGGCTATCCAACGTCCGGGTGATATCCGGTACGCAAGCTCGGGCTCGCCGATCAACTCATCTACCTGCCGACGTGCCGAGACGACCATCCTGCTGTGGGGTGGCACACCCGGGCTGACGACGGCAAGGTCGTAGTGCTTCGTGACCTCCGCATCATCGGTATATGAGTCGATTGTGGGAGGGTTTGGAAGCGAGCGGAAATAATCCGCCACGGCATCGCCCGTCACTCCGCTACCTAAGACGCAAACGGAGCGTACAGAGCGCGGATCAACCGACGCGATGATGTTGTTCTGTTTCAGTATCTCTTCCATATTCTGCTGCGTTTTCGGAAGCCCGACGAATCTTCATAAACAAGAAAGGCCTATGAAGGGGCATCGCCGCTCCCCTGTTACATTTATCGGATTATTCTACCACTTTACATGCTCTGATTGAAGAACAAAGCAAAACCGATACCGGCGAAAAGCGCCGTTATGATCCAGAAGCGGATGACGACCTTAGTCTCCGACCAACCCTTATGCTCGAAGTGATGATGCAGCGGTGCCATCAGAAAAACCCTCTTACGCGTGAGTTTGAAATACCCCACCTGGATCATGACGCTCAGCGCCTCTATGACGAAAATGCCACCGACCACCAATGCCACGAATTCCGTCTTGGTCATCACGGCGATGGCGGCAAACGATGCGCCCATGGCCAGCGAGCCCGTATCGCCCATGAAAATGCTGGCCGGATGGGAGTTGAACCAGAGAAAGCCGATACAGGCCCCCGTCATGGCGGCCGCGAACAACGCGATGTCGAGCTGGTCTACACGAAACGCGATGGCGGCCATGATCACCATGGCGATCATCACCGTACCGCCGGCCAATCCGTCGAGCCCGTCGGTGAGGTTTACGGCGTTGGACATACCGGCCATCAGCAACCACACGAAAACCACATAGAGCCAGGGAATGGAAAACACCGTGTCCCCCACCGGAATCTTCGTGGTCAATATGCCGAGGTCGAGTGTGGGTAAAAACGGAATCGCCACCGTAGGAGCGATGCCGACGAAGTTAACGGCGGCCAGGCAAAACAGCACGGAAATAAGGGTGAGCACCGCCATCTTGGCCTTGGGTCTGAGGCCTAGGGAGCGTTCTTTGACCACCTTGGAAAGATCGTCCACCAATCCCATGATGCCCGTAAGTAAGGTGACGATGCAAATCAGAATCAATGAGATCATGCTCGCATCCATGGTCGAACGCGTAAGCATCAATATAGTGAGTAATACCGAGACCAATATGATGACGCCGCCCATGGTGGGCGTTCCCTGTTTTACCAGGTGGCGCTGCGGGCCGTCGGCCCTGATTTGCTGCCCTATCTGACGGAAGTGCAAAACACGTATCCAAAGCGGCAGCAATACCATCGTGATAGCCATGGATACGAAAATCGCTAAGAATATCTGAAATGTCGGATACTCGGGAAACCCTATCATGCAGCAATGTCCTCTTCGTTCGATCCGGTTTCGGTGGTGTAAACGGTTAATTGCACTCGACCATCTTACCCATCTTGGCAAAGCGGGTCTATCGCTACGGATGATTTTTCGAATTCGGTTACCGATCGTTTCATCGTCCACCATCGCTTTCGACAGCGGGTGGCTCACCTGAAACCAAAGCCCGGGTGATCTGCTCCAACCCCATGAACCGGGAGGCTTTGATGAGGATGATCGGTTTTTTTGCCTCGAGGGCGACAAGTGCCCGCGTAGCCCGAGCCGTGTCCTCGAAACAGCTGATCCGTGCATCGTCCATACCGGCACTGCGGGCCCCTGCGGCATAGAACTTCGCCGATTCACCCACGGTGATCAGCTGATTCACACCCGTGTCATAGACCATTGCGCCGATCTGTTCGTGCAGATAATCGCTTTCGGGCCCCAACTCACCCATGTCGCCGAGTACTGCGATATGCGGACGCGTCGACTCCATACGCGCAAGCATCTCCAGCGCCGCCCGCATGGAGTCGGGATTGGCATTGTAGCTGTCGTCTACAACGACGGCTCCGCTTTGCAGTGTGATGGTGTTTTGCCGCATGGGCTGTGACTCGGCTTGTGCGAGCGCCCGGGCGATCCGATTAGGCGTCATCCCCAACATCAGTGCCGTCGCCGTTGCCGCAAGGGCGTTGTAGACGGAGTGCTCCCCCTGAAGTTGTAATTTCACCCGTAAGGGCTCGGCGCTGCCGGTCCACAGGTCGAAGCTCGGACGGCCGAGGTCATCGTAGACGATGTGGTCGGCGCGGATGTCGTTTTGTTTGCCGAGCCCGAACGAGACGACCCTGATATCGCGCGCCGCGGTATCGGCGGCCTGTCTGATAAGGGATGAGTAGGGGTCGTCCCCGTTGAGCACCGCGATGCCGCGACCGTCCTTGAGAGCCTCGATCAGCTCACCTTTGGCCCGAGCGATCTCGGATCGGGAACCGAGCAGCTCGAGATGGGCGTGGCCGATGTTGGTAACGATACCGATGTCGGGTTGTGCGATGTCCGCGAGTTCCCGGATTTGTCCGTGCCCCCGCATTCCCATCTCGGTAATCAGCACCTCGGTTCCGGGATTTGCCGACAACACCGTACCGGGCAGCCCGAGTTCGTTGTTGCGGTTGCCCACCGAAAACACCGTCTCAAAAGCGGTTGCGAGGACCGTTTTTATCAATTCCTTCGTAGAGGTCTTGCCGCTCGATCCGGTAACGGCGACGACCTTTGCCGTAAGACTGCTGCGATAATCACGCGCCACATCCTGCAGCGCCTTCACACCGTCGGTGGCTCGGAGTAAGGTGACCTTACCGGCAACGACACGTTCGCACTCCTCCTTCGTGACAGGGCGTGTTGCGATAATCGCTGCGGCGCCGTTATCGATTGCCGGGATTATGAAATCGTTTCCGTCGACGCGCTCCCCGGGCAGCGCGATATACAGCGCTCCGGGCACCACTTCCCGGCTGTCCCAGACCACATTGGAAATCATGCGCTCGTTATCATCGGCATCGACGATGACCGATGCGCCGGTCGCATCGATGATTCGGCGGATGGTCACAAGCATGGTCTCAAGCTCCGCCATCGCGTCGCCTGCATGCCAGCTCGAGCAGTTTTTCAACAGCCACCAGTCGGTCGTCGAAATCCAAGACCTTGTCCCCCA
>DOMT01000017.1:679-2685 GCA_003509825.1 Coriobacteriia bacterium | reverse complement strand
TTTTCGAAGCGATGGAGCGAACGGGCACACGCTCGGTGGAGAGTCTCTTCGGTAAAAACGTCTTCGGTTTCATCGCCGCGGCCTTGATCTTTCTGGGCCTGATATTCCTCGGCTTTCTCGTGGTGCCGTATCTCACCGATGCCGTTAAGATCGTGTTGATGTTTGCCGTCAGTGCGGGTTTGAGTGCGGTGGGTTACCTTCTCAACAACCGCCATCACAACAGCTTTACCATCGCTTTGCTCGGTAGCGGTTGCGGTGCATTTTTCATCTCCATCCAAGTTACCTATCTCTATTTCAATGCCTTGCATGAAATCGCCGCCTACGCGCTGATTTTGGTGTGGATGGCCGCCACATTTTTCATCGAGCGTCAAACACAAACCCTGGTGGTGAGCATACTCACCCATGCAGGCATGATGTTTTCGGTCTGCGCCGGCTATGCCTTCGGGCTTACCGACGACAAGCTGCTCCTGCTTTTGATATACCAGTTTATTTCGAGCGCGATGATCATCGGCGGCAACATCCTCTGCTGCAAGAAGACGTATCGCTTCGGGCTGTTTATCTCCCTGTTCATCATACTGTATGCCGGAGCCTGCATGTGGTCTGCCCTCATGGGCAGCGGTGCGAGCTTCTCCTCGGCCTTGCCGATACCGCTTATCTCCGCGGCTTTTACACTTCAGTTCCTTGCGGGCAGCTTCATCGCATACCTCTTGTTCGTCTCCATCGTGCGCCTGCAAAACGCCGAATCCGCCCTAGCCCTACAGGCGATCAACATCCTCATCTGGCTGGGTATCCTGCTGCTCAATCTCACTCTGCTCATCAGTAAGCTCTCGATCGTACTGGGTCTTACGCCNNCTTCTGGACTTCGATACACTCCCACTGTCCTGTACGATAACCGTTGCGATCCTGCTCGCAGTGGCCGTCGGTTTCATCCTCCTGCGCCGCAGAGTGCATTTTCCCGAAAATATGGAGACCCTCATGTTCGTATTGCCGGTGTTTGCCTCCTGTGCCCTCCTGCTCTATCAGGCGATGCTACACCTGGTAGACATCGAGACCACCACGCAGTTCATGCCGGAGTCCGTTGCCACCGCGCCCGCACTCGCCTACCTCGTCGCTCCGCTTCTCGCCACCCTGCTGGCCCGGAAATTGACCGCGAACCAAACCTACACGACCATCGCCTTCATCATCCTCGGCATGGACGCACTCTACATGCTCGTTGCCGGCTATCGCTCTTTGGCCGAAGCCGGCGCCTCGATCTTCCCGCCCCTTCTCTACTTGTTTGCGATCGTGGCACTGGCATGGTCGATTTTCCGAGGCATCCCCGAGGAGCGGCGAGGGCAAATGGGCATGAGCTTCAGGATCATCGCCTTGCTCGGCTACGACCTATCGGTTATGGATATCATGCTTATCGTCGGCGACCATATACCGGGAGTCGACGACCTACGGCTGGCGGCAAGTTTTGTACTGATGCTGCCACCCCTGGTCGTGTTGCATGTTATGAAGCTGGATAGACCGCACAACTTCTACCTCATCAAAGGCTGCATCGTAACTGCGCTGCTCGCGATTGGGCTTGAGTATGACTACCATATCCGCGGCGTGATATCACACAATACCTCCGATCCGGTAGCGGCTATCCTGTACATCGTGGCCTGCTTGCTCGCGCTGACACTGCTCTTCGAGCGCTTGCGCAAACTCGCCGCAAACACCGCGGCGGCCCTGCGAGACCCTCAATACGCCTACATACCGTATGCCAACTACGAGATACTCACCGCGATCGCTCTGCATGTTTTGCTGCTCGCCATCATCAGAACACTCAGCGGTAACCACGATATGAGTTATGCCTTCTCACTCATCAATATGCTCGTCGCCCTGATTGTGGTGCTGATCGGCTTTTGGACGCGAACGAAAAACATCCGCCTTTACGGCCTGGTCGTGATTTTGGCCTGCGTACTCAAACTCGTGCTACTGGATGTGGGCGGCCTGGATCTGCTCATGCGCGTCATCGCCTT
>DOMT01000017.1:0-645 GCA_003509825.1 Coriobacteriia bacterium | reverse complement strand
AGGCCGGGAAAGCCCCCCCCCCCCGCTCCGCGCGATACCTCCGGCACATCCGAGAGGGCCCATCGGCTTGCTTGTCGATGGGCCCTCTTCGGAGAATTAAATCGTTTTCGGGTGAGGTGGTAGCTTTACTACCTCAAGCACTACCCCAACATCTTGATCAGCGTACCCAACTCACGCTCGAACTCCACGCCGTACTTGGGATCGGTACCCGCGTCGTGAGTGCGTCTGATAGCCGCCACGGTAAAGTCGCAGGCTATACGGATCGACTCCGGCAGCGATTTGTCGTTCATCACAGCCGCGAGCAGCGCACTGGAGTAGATGTCTCCCGTACCGTGGTAATAGCCTTCGATGCGCTCGGTAAAGTAGTAATCCGTGCTGTCGGCTTCACTGTTGTACGCCGCCGCACCGATCTTGTCGCTCTCAAACGAGACACCGGTAAGTATCACCTGCCCGGGGCCGAGTGCCGCCAGTTCGCGGAGCAAGTCTTCTATGTAGGCTTGGTCGTAATCCTCACCCGGATAGGGCTTCTCCAGCATGAAGCAGGCTTCGGTGATGTTGGGCACGATGATGTCGGCTAACTTGCAGAGGTCGCGCATACCGAGCGCGAACTCCATATCAAAGGCCGGATATAACTTACCCTGGTCG
>DOMT01000145.1 GCA_003509825.1 Coriobacteriia bacterium | reverse complement strand
AAGCAGGAGCTATCGATTGACGAAATTGTGCTCGATGATATTCTTGTGCTCGGGCGTGGCGATCAGATTCCGTCAGACTCTGTTGTTGTGCAGGGGATGTGTGATGTAAATGAGAGTTTGCTTACCGGGGAAAGTAAGCTTGTGCACAAAGAGGCGGGCTCAAATCTCTTGAGTGGGAGTTTTGTGAATGCCGGCACGGTCTTTGCACGGGTGACGCGCGTAGGTGCTGACAACTACGCTGCCAAGATCAGCGCTGAAGCCAAAGAGTATAAGGCCGTTAATTCAGAGATCATGAAAAGCTTAAACGGCATTATCAGGTTTGTGAGCGTCATCATTTTTCCGCTCGGGATCATCTTGTTTGCACGCGAGTATGTTATGGGCTCACACATCGAGCTGAATCAGGCTATTCTTTCGACCGTTGCTGCACTTGTGGGTATGATCCCTGAGGGACTCATTCTGCTCACATCAACCGTGCTAGCACTCGCTGTCATACGTCTTTCGCGGAGCAGAGTACTTGTTCAGCAGCTGTATTGTATTGAGACGCTTGCTCGTGTGGATACGCTCTGTCTCGATAAAACCGGAACAATCACATCGGGAAAAATGGAGGTTGAACGCGTTGTCGTTCTCGGAAAAAACGACACGCATGAAGTGGATGATATGTTCTATTCGATAGCTGCTGCTGATGAAAACCCCAACGAAACAGGACGGGCAATCATCACGTATTACGAACAAGGCATCACGAAGTCTCAGGAGCTCAAAGGGGCACAGGAGCGTTTNNCTGCGAAGAAACAGAGCGTTACGCGAGTTCTTCCGTTTTCATCGGATACAAAGTGGTCGGGTGTTGTACTTAAAAACGGAGCGAGTTTTGTTATGGGTGCGGCTCAATATGTGTTGGGTAAAGACTATGCGACGATACAAGAGTCGGTTGAAGAGCTTGCTCAGAATGCACGCGTTTTGCTGCTTGCTCGCACCGACGGTTTTAGCGATGAGGGAGCGATGTTGGGAAGTCCGTGTCCGCTTGCGCTCATCACCATCAAAGATCAAATTCGCAGCACCGCCGGCGAAACAGTGCGCTACTTTATCGAGCAGGGTGTTGAACTCAAGGTGATTTCGGGTGATGATGCGCGAACCGTTTCGGGTATTGCAAAAATCGTAGGCATCCCCCATGCTGAATCCTATGTAGACGCAACAACGCTTTGTACCGATGAAGCGCTCGAAAGCGCGGCGGTAGGTTATCACGTGTTTGGGCGGGTGACACCGGAGCAGAAAAAGAAGCTTGTGCTGGCGCTTCAGGCACGAGGGCACACGGTTGCGATGACAGGGGATGGGGTCAATGATGTGCTTGCGCTCAAGGCATCAGACTGTTCGGTTGCTATGGCGGCGGGATCCGACGCAGCGCGCAACGTCGCCCAACTCGTGCTGGTGAACAACGACTTCGCATCGATGCCCAAGGTCGTTGCCGAGGGCAGACGCGCCATCAACAACCTGCAACGCTCGGCTTCGCTCTTTTTCGTCAAAACCGTGTTTTCGATGGTACTCGCAGTCTTTTTCATCATCCTGCCGTGGCAATACCCCTTCCAGCCCATCCAGATGACCCTCATCTCGGCCTTTACCATCGGCATCCCCTCCTTCGTGCTGGCACTGGAACCCAACAGGGATCGCATCAAGGGGAGATTCATGGTAAACGTGCTCGTGCGCTCGCTACCCGCCTCGATCACAACGATACTGGCCGTCATCGCCCTCAATATCGTGTCATATATGATGCTCGGCCTCAGCTACGGGCAAGTATCAACGCTCTGCGTGCTGATGACGGCCTGGGTCGGCTTGCTGTTGATCATAAGGATCTCACACCCGTTCACACCGATTCGCGGTGCTCTGGTGGTGGTCGTGGCCGCCGGCGTGATTCTCGGCTCAACACTCCTGCCCGGTCTTTTCGACTTCGAGCCTTTCACGCAAGCGATGATGCTCACATTTGCCGTGATTGCCGCCTGCTCGGTACCGGTATTCTTCCTGCTCTATCAGGTGTTCGATGCGTGTTACACAAGCGGGAAAACGATTTTGCGACAGGGGCGCCGCTTCAGGAGAAGCTGATCTAAATCATCCCGATACACGCTTCACCTGTTGCCGCTTTTCATATTTCGTATTGCCATACCGCCCCACAACGGTTTCTAGCCGACGGTGCTCTCCGAATCTCCGGCGGTGCCCTTGCTACAGCTCTCATCGGAGCAGGCCATCGTACAGTTCGGGGTGGTGCCGTTTTTCAGCATCAGCTCACTTCCCCACTCGTACATCGCCTCCAAAATCGGAAACAGGCTCCTACCACGCTCGCTGAGTGAGTACTCGACCTTCGGAGGTACAACCGGGTAAATGGTTCGCACGATGAGCCCGTCGGACTCCAGCTCGCGCAGTTGCTGTGTCAACATCTTCGGCGTTGCACCGGGAATGAGACGCCTGAGTTCATTGAAGCGCATGATGCGACCGGTGAGGTGCCAAAGTATCAGCGCCTTATATTTGCCGCCGATTTGTTTGATCGTTGCGGATACGGGACAGTTTTGATTGATATCCCCGGATGCCATAGGGAACCTCTCTTCTCCTCTACTGCGACAGCCACCCTCCGCTACAGTATCCTTTTGGGAAGTATATTTCAAAAAAGTGCATTCCGGCACAATTTGTATCAAGTATTACAATGATAACGAACGTAGTATTGATTGCCAAATCGGAAGAAAGCACAGGATATGGCTCAAAGCAAATTCGATATAACGGGGATGACCTGCTCGGCGTGCTCAACACGGATCGAGAAGGTGGTGTCCAAGCTGGACGGAGTGCAAAACGTCAGCGTCAATCTGCTCAAGAACAGTATGGCGGTTTCCTATGACGGGGCGCTTTTGGACGATAACCGCATTGCGAAACGAATCGCCGATATCGGCTTCGGTGCGACCTCGCAACAAAAGGCCAGGGAGACGGCAAAAGCCGCAAAAGGAGAGGTCACAGACCCTGCCGCTGCCGAGATGAAGGCCATGAAAAAACGGCTCATCATCTCGGCGATCTTTACCGCACCGCTCTTCTATCTCGCAATGGGCCACATGCTGAGTTGGCCGCTGCCCGGCTTCTTTCTCGGCATGCAAAACGCGATGATTCTCGCCTTCACGCAGTTTCTCCTGGTGGTCCCGGTGATGATTGTCGGCAGCCGCTTTTTTCGCGTGGGCTTTAAAAATATCATCAAACTCTCCCCCAATATGGATTCCCTGATCGCACTGGGATCAGGAGCCGCGTTTGCCTACGGAATCTACGGCATCTACCGCATGGCCTGGGGTTTCGGTGTGGGCGACATGGAGGTGGTTNNGGATTTGTATTTTGAGTCCGCCGCCATGATCCTCTCTTTGATAACCCTGGGCAAGTACTTTGAGGCGCGGGCCAAGAGCCGCACCTCCGACGCCATTACCAAGCTGATGGACCTGGCGCCTAAGACGGCGACGGTGCTGCGCGACAGACGTGAGTTGGAAGTTTCCATCGACGATGTGGGGGCCGGCGATATCGTGGTCGTCAAGGCGGGTGACGCCATCCCCGTAGACGGCACGATCATCGAAGGCGCCTCCTCGGTGGACGAATCCGCCATCACCGGCGAAAGCCTGCCGGTGGAAAAGCAGGTCGGCGATCGCGTAACGGGCGGCACGATCAACAAGACCGGATACTTCAAGATGGAGGCGACGGCCGTCGGAGAAAACACCACCCTGGCAAAGATCATCCAGTTAGTGGATGAGGCAACGGCAACCAAGGCTCCCATCGCCCGGCTTGCCGATAGAATCAGCGGCATATTTGTGCCCGTGGTGATTGCCATAGCCATTGCCACTGCGGTGCTGTGGCTCCTTCTGGGGCAGAGCTTTGAGTTTGCCCTGAGCGTGGGCATCTCAGTGCTCGTTATCTCGTGCCCCTGTGCCCTGGGCTTGGCAACACCCACCGCCATCATGGTGGGNNAAAACTCGCCGACAAGATCAGCGGCATCTTCGTTCCGATCGTCATCGCTATAGCCGTCGGCGCGGGCGCCACCTGGTTGGTTTTAGGCAACGGCTTCGAGTTTGCGCTGGCCGTCACCATCACCGTACTCGTCATCTCGTGCCCTTGCGCGCTGGGTCTGGCAACCCCCACGGCCATCATGGTGGGCACCGGACGTGGCGCGTCCCGGGGCATTTTGATCAAGTCGGCCGAATCTTTGGAGATCGCCCACAGCATCGATACCGTGGTGCTGGACAAAACGGGCACGGTCACCGAGGGTAGGCCCGCAGTCACCGACATGCTCGCAACCGACGGCGATGAGGATCGCCTGCTCCAAGTAGCGGCCTCGCTGGAGAAAATGTCGGGGCACCCGCTAGCGGGTCCGATCGTCGCCGAAGCCGAATCGAGAAGCTTGACGCTGCTCGAGATAGCGGATTACGAGCTGATTCCCGGTCAGGGCATCAAGGGCAAATTGCAAGGCGGAGCCGTTGCGGGTGGCAACCGCAAACTCATGGAGAGTTCCGGAGTGGATCTCGGCGCGCATCGGACCGACGAGGAAAGATATGCCGAAGAAGGCAAAACCCCCCTCTACTTTGCGCAAGGAGGCATCTTGCTCGGCATCATCGCCGTAGCAGACGTCGTCAAGCCCACCAGCAAAGCCGCCATCGAAAAACTCATGCGTATGGGGATCGACGTTGTCATGCTCACCGGCGACAATGCCAAAACCGCGGCGGCGATCGCCGGCCAGGTGAATCTCACAAGAGTCATCGCCGAAGTCCTACCCGAAGACAAGGAGCGTGAGGTGCGCGTCTTGCAGGAGCAGGGTCGCAAGGTCGCGATGGTCGGTGACGGTATCAACGACGCCCCGGCACTCGCCCGCGCCGACGTAGGCATCGCCATCGGTGCCGGCACCGATGTGGCCATCGAATCCGCCGACATCGTGCTGATGAAAAGCGACCTGATGGATGTGCCGGCCGCTGTGGCTTTAAGCCGCGCGGTGATGCGCAACATCAGACAGAATCTGTTCTGGGCATTCATCTACAACATCATCGGCATCCCGGTAGCCGCAGGCGCTTTCTACCTGGCATTCGGTCTGCTCCTCAACCCCATGATCGCAGCGGCGGCCATGAGCTTCAGCTCGGTATCGGTGGTAACCAACGCCCTGAGACTACGGCTCTTTGTCCCNNGAAAACCCCCACCGTTCTCGCCGCACTGCACAAACGGCACTCCGAGAAGCCTCGCTCGCATAAGATCAGGAGAAACGTAAGGTTCTACTCTTATCTTATGCTAGTGTATTAAAATTACGAACCCTCAGGTCAGTGGGACGCGGACAATGCAGACGAACTCGACAGCTCNNCAAAACCCTACGTTTCTCCCGATCTCACGCAAGGCATCTCGGAATAGGCAGGATGTCGCCAAGACCGGATCGGGGCAATGCGCATCCGTGCGCCACTACCCGGCCGTCCCCGGGAGTAGTTGTCGTCGCAAAGCTGCTCGTGCTTTGTAAAAACCGGGGAGTGGAGGGGCGATGCGCTTGCGGAGAATCCCGGCAAGCACCAAGGCAACTTCATGAAAGCCGACCGCGGAACCCACCTGCATGCGTGAAACCGTAAGCACCGTGACTCCCACAGAAGAGAGCTTATTCCTCCTGATGGCGTCTTTTGCAATGCGCCGAGATCCTGTGTGGAAGGAGTCGCTATCGTACTCGATGTCCACCTTGACCTCCGGCCAAAACAGGTCGGCGCGGTAATCGACGGGGCATATGCCGTTTCCCCCGCCCACCCTGATCGGATGATTTAAGCTCGACAGCGAAAAGCCATAACCACCCATCCTGTAAGGCAATGACAAAAGCATGGTCACTACGGTCTCCATCGGTGAAGCCGCACCGTCCGCTATGTACTGCAATGCCCTGCGCGCTTTTTCACACCCCTTTAAACCCGCCACTGCCATCACATAGGCAGTCAATTTTGCATGATCGGTGAGAGGCGGTGCGGTTCGAAACCCGTTACCATCGACATCGTGGCTCAAACGATAACCCCCGCAGAGCTCAAAACCCAGTTTGATCAGCTCGATCAGCGAAAGCAGGTTGGCCATCTGAACGAAACATAACTCGGGACAACTGATGATAAAATCCCGGGAGAGGGAGAAAAAGCTTCCTTGAGGAAAGTGTCTCTCACTGATACGGCAAACAAGTTTACGTGTCGTCTTGCGCGCTTTTTGATCTCCGACGGAGACATGGAGAGGTGAGGATAATCCGAAGGGGGTCTTCACCCGTATCCGACGAGCGTCCGAAGGCGTTGCTGTCAAGCGGTCGACAGCACACGGTTTTCCCACCGGGACGCTACCGGCTGCCGTTTTTCGCCAATATTCAAGTGCCGAAGCATGGCTTATACACCATTGATCCAAATCCGAAACAACCCCTTGCATGAGATCGGGAGAAACGCGAGTTTCTACTCTTATCTTATGCTAGCACTATACACTACAAAAATCAAACTTTCAGTTCACAGAGGTATGGATATTGGAAANNACGTTTCTCCCGATCTCACGCAAGCCACACATCATCGAGGCACCGAGAGTAGGTGTCGCGATACCCGGATGTTGCGGCGCTCGTCGAGGAGATCATCATACACAGATGTCCGGCAGAAGACAGGGATAGTAGGGGGCGGAGGAGATTATCCCGGGTGCAAGACCCTCCCGTCCCCCACTGTCTCTCCAAAGCCCTTGNNCCCTATACCCGAAGTTTCTTGCCTTCAGCGAGGGCAATATGAATTTATCCGGGAAAGAACGGGGTCGATAAGGTAAAATTGTGAGGTTGGAGTGATTGTGGTACGTAGGAAGGCTATAATCGCTCGAATTTTGGTAAGAAGTGTATGTTTTTTGTCAGTTGGCTCTTCGCGTTTGAAGGGTCAGGGAAGGAAGACCATGAGTGAAGAGGAATTATTCGAAAAGCTAGAAGAAGAGGTTTCAGAGACCCCCGAGGAAAAACCCAAGAAAAAACGCAGCCTGAAGTTCAAGATCCTGATGGTTGCGATCATCGTGGTTGCCGTGCTGGGCGTTGCCGGTGGGTCTGTGTACCTCATCTTCCACGACAACCCCAATTTCTGTAATGCCGTCTGCCACACCCCGATGGACCCCTATGTGGAGAGCTATCTGGAGGGAACCTCGGTCAATGCAAACGAGAAGAACCTGACGGCCGACCTGAGCGTCGTTTTTCATAAGAATCAGCAGGCCAACGGCAAGGACATCCTCTGCGTTACCTGCCATGACAGCGGCATCATCGAAAACATGCGCGAAGGCGTTGCCTGGGTGACGGGCAGCTATGAGCTGCCTTTGGAGATGCATCTCTCCTCCGCACAGGGCGTGGGCGACAAGTACGGCGTGGAGTTCTGCCTCAAGAGCGGCTGCCACACCAACGATGCCGGTCAACCCATCGAAGACGCGAAGGCGCTGCAGGCCTCCACGGCTGACGAGAAAGTCAATCCGCACCTGATGAGCGCTCCGAGCGAGATCGACCAGATGCAGCATGAGAAGTATTATGTGGAGGGTGGCCTGCTGGATTGCAGCAGCTGCCATCAGACCCACGAGCAGTCCGTGATGCTCTGCACCGAGTGCCACAGTGAGGGTCTCGACGGTGAGGCGAGAATTGCCACCGTTCCCGAAGGCTGGCTTACCTTCGCCGAAAGCGTCAAGGCAAAGAAGAAATAGGCTTTCGAGCCCAAGAACGCTTCGAGAAAATCCCCCGCTCTCAGTGAACGGGGGATTTTTCAATTGGAGACGGTGAGGGGTGATTTCGAGG
>DOMT01000085.1 GCA_003509825.1 Coriobacteriia bacterium | reverse complement strand
CCTGCCGTCGGTAGTCAGGTGCAGGCGGGGCAAGGGGTGTCCACTCAGGCGATCCCGGCGCCGGCGACACAGCAGCCCACGGCGACCGTCATCGATACGAGCAGCGGCCAGCGCGACGGGCTCAACAAGTGCCCCCGCTGCGGCTCCACCGAGATAGCAACCCAGCCGGGCACGGGCAGGCTGCAATGTCACCATTGTCGCTACGTGTTCGAAGAAGAAGCGCCGATGGCCTTTGCGGATCCCAAGGAGCTCGTCGGTGAGTTTATCGGCAGCGGCGCCGGCAATATCACTGCGGACAGCTCGCAGGTCACCATCAAATGCCAGGGCTGTGGCGCCGAGGTGGTGGTTAACACCGCAGAGAGCATGACCTCGCGTTGCCATTGGTGCCGCCAGGTTCTCTCCGTGGAAAACCAGATACCCAACGGAGCGGTACCCGATGTGTTGCTGCCGTTCAAGCTCAGCAAAGAGCAGGCTCGGGAGAATATCGAGGCCTTCGTCAAAAAACGCACGTTTTATGCCAACTCGCAGTTCAAAAAGGAGTTTACGACCGAAAACATCATCGGCGTATTCTTACCCTACATGGTGGTCGATGCCAACTTGCACTGCGATATCCGCGGTAAGGCCGGCCACATCACGCGCAAATACAGCGTGGGTACAGGCAACAACAAAAGGACGGTTTACGACATCGACGTCTACGATATCGGGCGCGACTTCGATTTGGCCATCGACAACCTCACGGTTGAAGCCAGCTCCGACAAGCTCACGGTGAGCAACAAGGTAAACACCAACAATATCATCAACACCATCCTACCCTTCGACATCGAAAACGCCATTCCCTACAACGGTAACTACCTCAAGGGGTTTAACTCCGAGCGCAGGGACACGAACATCGACGACTTGCGGGGATTGGTGAATGCGCAGATAAGGGACGTGTCGCGTTTTTCGGCGAACCGTACCGCGCGCAAGTACGACGCCGGAATCAAGTGGGAGTCGGAAGATATCAACACCAAGGGTACCCAGTGGGTGGCGGCCTATCTTCCGGTGTGGCTGTACTCCTACATGCAGGTCAAGGGTGACGGCAAAAAACTGCTGCACTACATCGCCGTTAACGCCCGCACCGGCGAGACCATGGGGTCGGTGCCGTTGAGTATCCCGCGCCTGCTGCTGGTGTCGTTTGCCATCGAGCTGGTGGCGCTGGTGGTTGCGATATTGATAATCGTCGCGGTACTGCTGTGAGGTTGACGGGGGGTGCGGGATTTTATAAGAGGTACGGCTCCGGAGTGCTCTGCCGGGTAAGGTCCGTCAAAGGAAACGAGAGTTGACTATGGAAGCACTGGTATTCGATTTTTTGGGTGGCATGGACATTACGTCCACGATCTCGGCCATCTTCGCCTCGGGTGACGAGGATGGCGCGGGGCTGGCCCTGCTGCTACTTATGAGTGGCCCGGCCTTTTTCATGTTTACCTATCTGCGCTATCGCAATACCGACAAGCGTCATGGCCACGAGCATGAAACTCCTGCTGAGATGAACAACCTGCAACAATACGACAATTTGGTCAAGCGGCTCACCCGACAGGACTCCTCGAGAATCAGCGGTGCGAACGAGGATGCGGTTACGGGGTCGCTGGCTTCCAACCAGGGTATCGCCGGTTCGGATATGGCAAAGAGCATCCTCAAGAGTTTCAAGGGGTAGGTAGGCGGAGCCGCGCCGGGGTGTGCGCAGGGAGTCATAAGGACGGGGGGTGGCGGCTTCGGCACTTCCCCGAAGTGCAACGTCGAAGTGTTTTATCAAATGGGAGGGAAATCGTTTTATGCTGGGCAAGGGGAGATACATCGGCGCTTATAACAGCGAGATGGATGCGGTGCGGGCGGTTGCACCCGAGATGCGCGAGCTCACCGATCGCGACAACAGGGAGTACGCCGTGTTTATCACGGTTTCGGGCAGACGAACCAAGGTGGCGGGAGAGCGCGTAGGTGTCGGTCGATACCTCACGAGTCGTCTTTATCGCGGGCGCGTAAACAATGTGGTTCGTTTAACCATCCTGCAGGCATTATCCAATTTCATACCGCGCTTTTTGCTGCGTAGGCCCCGAAAGGTGCTGGTGCATACACATCCCGACACGCAGGGCTATCTCGGCAACGTCTTTTCCGGCGATCCGCAGCGTTGGTGGGTGTTCGGCGACACATCCGTCCCAACTCTGCTTAGATACGAGAGCATCTACCTGATAGCCCCCAACGGCAACCTCTACAAATACGAGGGCAAAGGAACGGGCGAGGCCAGGGCCAACACCCTCAAACAGCTGCGCGAACTACCCCCGGCAGAAACAGGCTGGCCAAAGGCAACGGTACGTTACCTCAAGGATGCAGGCACAGGGGAGTATTATCCGGTTGACAGTCGGTCGGGGTAGCCGATTTGTTTCAATCTTGCTCTAAATCATGAGAATAGGAATATTTTCATTGCGATTCGTGCTGTCGTAAGGCGGCAAAATGGCCCAGATCATGCAAAAGTCGCCATAATCGGGTGTTTTGGAGGCCAAAACGGCGACTTTCGCATGATTCGGACGAACATTGGTATGAAAACGGGCTTTGAGTATTTTCGCGCTCGATCCGGGCTCGGTGGAGTTTGGATCGCAAGTCAGACTCTTCCGCGCAACCGCTTGGATAGAGCGGCGAGCTCGGGGGCTTGTGAGAGAACGATTCCGCCCAGCACCAGTGCGATTCCCAGCCATGCGAGGGGCGTGATGACCTCGCCGAGCAGTATTGCAGCCAGGATCACGGCGCTGGGCAGCTCGCTTGCCGACATGATCGTGGTTACGCTGTTAGGCAGGTGAGGCGCGCCACCTTGGATGAGCAACAGCGGGAAGACGATGCCGCCGAAGGCGAGCAGCAATCCGAATCCGAGCACGAGCGGTGGCGACGGTAATGAGAGCGACTCGGGAAACAGCGGTATCAGCGCAAGCGCTAAAACAAACCGGGCGACGGCCACGAAGGCGGTGCGGTTTACGGTGGGGATATCGGTGGCAACCCGACCGCTGAGAAACAGGAAAACCGCGTAACCCAGGGCAGAGAGCAGGCCCGTCACCAAACCGATGACGTTGAGCGAGACCTCTTTTTCAAACGCACCCGTGGTGAGCACGGTGCCGAAAATGATGATCGCGCCGGAAAGCAGCGTCAGAGGATGCGGCATCCGACGCTCGAGAATGGCCTGGATGGCGATCCCCATCCATATATATTGGAACAGTAGGATGACGGTAATGGTGGCCGAGGCGTACCGCAGGGTAAAAAAGAACGCCGTGCTCATGACAAAGGCCGAGACGCCGGCTCCCAAAAGTCCGAAGATCTGTGACAGCTTGGGTTTGGTTCTCACGAGGGTGATAGACAGCACAGCCAAAATGATGACCGCAAACAGGTTTTGGATGACCATGCTGTTTACAGGGTTAAACCCATGGTTGTAGGCAACACGAAGTATCGGCAGCATGGCGCCGTAAGCGGCCCCGCCGATAAAAACCATCAGTGCATATTTCAATGTTTGAGGCGTAGCGCCCCCTTGTCGGAAGTAGAGGTGAGGGTCAGAAAAGAGAGTCTACCGGCTTTTGCAAAGCTTTGTCGAATGTATGCTTGACGGATGTGGGGGAGGCGGGGCAACCTGCATCGCAAGTATCTCCACTAAAGAGATGAATCAAGCCGTCTGTCAAAGTGATTGTGATCAGAGGCCGCGAGCAAAGACACAAGAAATCCGCAAAAAGTGTGGCGGCATCCAAGAAAAACAAACATAAGTTTATGGAAGGCATGTAAGCAGGGTGGTGGACGGAAAAGTGAATCCTTGTGCTACTTTGGCAAGGATTTTTCAAGACAGTCATTCTCAACGATCAATATACGCTGGCATGAACGTCAGGAGGATAGGGATGTTTTTTGAATGCGTTTCAAAGCTGTGTTTTTGCCAGCCCCTTTTTCGGATTCGATTTAGGTATGTTGGTGGCGACATGTGTCCTGCCGCTGCTCATCATGGTGGTTATCGTGGTTATCATCGTAAGGGCGCGTTGCAAAAAATAGAATTGCCCGATGGGTTTGCGGTTTGCAACTCTCTTAAAGTGCATCCAGCAGCTGTGTAAGCTGTTCCTGTTTGCGGTGCAGTGTGCACTTAAATCCATGTAAGAAATATGTCGCCTGTCTTGCCGCCTTTGGGAACAGATTTGCCGGTCGGACTGCTCCAANNAAGCTGTTCCTGTTTGCGGTGCAGAACCTGCACTTCTTGCTCGCGGATAGCTTCGAGCTGTCGCAGGGCTATGATTCGATCCTCAAGAACCCGTTTCGACGGCGTATCCGTCCAGTTCGACCAATCGATGCCGTTTTCCACCTCGGCTATGATGTCTTCATACTGCATGTCTTCACCTCAACTTTGCAATATTGACGGGCATCGCATGAAAAACAACCCGTCTGCTTGCATCGTAGATAACCTCTATCGCCTGTCCGTTGTCGTCAAACCCGAAAACCATTATTGCATTGCCGCTTTTGTGGTTCTTTGACAGAAATGGATTTGCTATGGCATTAAGAATCACATCTCTGTCAACGCCGTGCTTGAAAGCGCTGTCGGTAAATGAGAAATCCAANNCAGCCATGATCATTTGCTCCATTCTGCCGATTAGATAGTACCACAGCCAAGGCTCTAGCTGAAAGGGACGTGGCATTTGAGGCAATTATGTTTTACAACATTATAAAATTTAGTTGCTCTTGCCTGCGGTGCAGTGTGCACTTAAATC
>DOMT01000091.1 GCA_003509825.1 Coriobacteriia bacterium | reverse complement strand
ATGACGGCGCAGTCAACGCCGTCCGCTGCTATCTGGCACCAAAGCTCTTCGGCGGAGATGCGGCTCCCTCCCCCGTCGGCGGGCTCGGCGTGGTGCTGCCGAGCCAAGCGCTCGGTTTGAAGAATATCGGAGTCGAAACCTTCGACGATGATATCTGTATCGAAGGAGAGGTGGTGTAGATGTTCACCGGAATCATCGAGGAGATCGGTGCCGTCCAAGCAATCAAACAGGGGGCAAACTCCTCGGTACTCACTATCACGGGCACGAAAATCTTCGACGACCTGAAGCTGGGTGACTCCGTTGCCGTCAACGGAGTCTGTCTCACCGTGAGTACGCTTTCCGGCAACAGCTTCAGCGCCGACGTGATGCACGAGACGCTCTCGCGCTCATCGTTGGGGCAGCTCAAGCAGGGAGCCAAGGTCAACATGGAGCGGGCCATGCCCGCAAACGGGCGCTTCGGCGGACATATCGTTTCGGGACACATCGACGGTTTGGGCACGATTTTGCAGATCAAGCGCGACGATAACGCGATCTGGTACACCATCCGAGCCCCCCGCGAAATACTGCGCTATATCGTCGCCAAGGGCTCGATTGCCATCGACGGCATCAGCCTTACCGTCGCCTCGCTCACCGAAACGGATTTTGCCGTGTCGATCATCCCCCACACCGCACAGGAGACCGTTTTGAGTCTCAGGCGGGTGGGTGATACCGTCAATCTGGAAAACGACATCTTCGGCAAATACGTCGAGCGGTTTCTCACACAACCGCCGCCGGCCGCATCGAATTCAACATCCCCCTCGTCGGCGATAACCGCCGAGTACCTTATCAACAACGGCTTTTAGGAGAAAACATGCAACATACATCGGAAGAGGAAATCAGACAACATCTCGACAGCATCGAGGATTCGCTCGAAGCACTGAAGCGTGGAGAAATGATTTTGGTGATCGACGATTGCGACCGCGAAAACGAGGGCGACCTGATCTGCGCGGCGGAGTTTGCCACCACCGAAAACGTCAACTTCATGGCAACGCACGCCAAGGGGCTCATCTGTATGCCGATGAACGAAGAATACTGCAAGCGGCTGCAGATTCCCCAGATGGTGGGCAACAATACCGACAACCACGAAACGGCCTTTACCGTCTCGATCGATCATGTGGATACCACAACCGGCATTTCGGCCGCGGAACGCTCGCTGACGGCGCTCAAAGTTGTTGACGACAACGCCAAGCCCGAGGACTTTCGCCGACCGGGACATATGTTTCCGCTGCTCGCCAAAAAGAACGGCGTGCTGGAGCGCAACGGACACACCGAGGCCACGGTAGACCTGATGCGTCTCTCGGGGCTCAAGGAGTGCGGGTTGTGTTGCGAGATCATGCGCGAGGACGGCACGATGATGCGCACGATGGAGCTGGTGGAGTTCGCGAAGAAGTGGAACCTCAAGATCATCACCATCGAGGATTTGCAGGAGTACCGCAAGATCCACGACAACCTGGTCGAGTGCGTTTCGCAGTCATTGATGCCCACCAAACACGGCGACTTCTTAGCTTACGGATACGTGAACAAACTCAACGGCGAGCATCATGTTGCCCTGGTAAAGGTCGATATCGGCGACGGTAAAGACGTACTGACCCGCGTGCACTCGGAGTGCCTGACCGGCGACGCCTTCGGCTCGCTGCGCTGCGACTGCGGCTCACAGCTCCATGAGGCCATGAAGATGATCGAGAAGGAGGGGCGCGGCGCGATAGTATATCTTTCGCAGGAGGGGCGCGGAATAGGGCTCTGCAACAAGATGAAGGCCTACAAACTCCAGGAGGAGGGTTACGACACCGCCGAGGCGAACCTCAAACTGGGTTTTGAGGTCGATGAAAGGGATTACGGCGTTGGAGCCAGCATACTTCACGAGTTGGGCATCACCAAAATGAGGCTCATGACCAACAACCCGCTCAAGCGGGCGGGACTCGAAGGATACGGCCTTTCGATATCGGAAGTGGTGCCCATAGTCATCGCCCCCAACCCGCACAATCACAAATATCTGGAAACCAAGGAGAACTCCATGGGACACAAACTCGGACTTTCGAAAAATTGAAAATTGAAAAACAAGAATATGAGATTGTTACGGAATCATCCTGAACAAAGCAAAGTATCTCTTGTATATTCTTTTTTATAAAGTCTAATTTTAATTTTCCATTTTTAAAAAGGTGACCGCCAAACAACTGCGCATAGTTTACATGGGTACTCCCGATTTTGCCATCGCTCCTCTGAGGGCGTTGGTGGAGGGCGGCTACAATGTAGTTGCGGTGGTCACCATGCCCGACAAACCTTCGGGACGCGGGCAGCAAATTCAGGAGAGTGCAGTCAAGAAGTATGCGCTTCAGGCCGGCCTGCCGCTCATGCAACCCGAAAAGTTGAAAGATCCGCAATTCGTGGAACGATTCGGTGCTTTGAATGCCGACCTTGGGATAGTGGTCGCTTTCAGGATGCTTCCCGAAGTGATATGGTCGATGCCACGGTTGGGGACGTTCAATCTGCACGCTTCGCTCCTCCCGCAATACAGGGGTGCGGCGCCTATCAATCGGGCTATAATGAACGGCGAGAGCAGGACGGGCGTGACGACTTTCTTCCTTAACGCCAAAATGGACGAGGGTTCCATAATAGAGCAGCGCGAAGTGGCGATACTTCCCGAAGATAACGCCGGTACACTGCACGATAAACTGATGAATGCGGGTTCCGCACTGGTGCCCGATACGGTAAACCGGATAGCGTCGGGCGGTCTGCACCTCATCAGGCAGAACAACATTCCCGCCGGAGAACTGAAACCGGCTCCCAAGATATTCAAGGAGACCTGTAAGATTGATTTCTCGCACCACGGCACCGATATAGTGAACCTTATCCGCGGCCTGTCTCCCTATCCGGCCGCTTACGCCGAACTTTGCAATGATTTTTCAGGTGCAGATGCGGCAAGAGTAGAGGGTGTGGCAGGTACAGAGGATGCCGCCGTCGCAGGAGTGGCAGGAGTGTTCGGCGATTCGGAACGAATGCCCGTCAAGATATATGCGGCACTCTTTTCGGCAATGGCGCACGAACTCCGC